>NZ_JBEOPC010000003.1:0-135116 GCF_040309765.1 Psychrobacter sp. TB20-MNA-CIBAN-0197 | reverse complement strand
TTCGGCAACTTTAAGCTGTCGCTTTAGGCGTTTTACCTCTTCAAGCGCACTCATAAGTTCAGGGTCATACTGCTTTGTTCCTACAAGCTTGCCTTGATTAGCTTTGTTCTGCCAGTTGGATAGCGTTTGCATGGCGATGCCAAGTTGCTTTGCGGTCGCTGAAATATTGCCGTTGTTATCCGCTATCTTCTTGACGGCTTCAGCTTTAAATTCGTCACTGTAGGTTCTTACTTTCTTGGTCATGGTAAACTCCGATTAATACGCTTAGTTTACCAAGTTTACCTCTACGGTTTCTTCAGCATAGCTCAACCTTATAGAAAGATGTAGGAGATGGTCTGAAGGGTTATACTGCTGTTTATGCGTTATATTGTTGGAATAGACGAACTAATAATGATTTAATGCAAGGCATATAAATGGGCTTAATGGTAAGTTTAATATTGAAAGTCATGAAGATATAGTATATCAGCAAAGGGAGTTAAACTAGTAGCTTTATACTTTGTGTACTATTAAAATCTACTTTTGGCAAAATAAACTTAAGTGGAGTTAATAGCTAAAGTAAAACTGTATAGTCGTATTTGTAATCTGATATACTTATATAATCCAAGTTTAACTATATTAGCTCTAACACTTTAGAGGAAGAAATGGCATTAAAAATATTTAGGCGTAAATTAAAGTTTTTTAAAAAACCGTCATATAATGACCAGTACTTGAATCCAATATTCAGGTCACATTTAAAAGCAGCTGAGCAAGGATATTCTGAGTCCCAGTTTATTCTCGGATCATTGTACCAAGAAGGTCAAGAAGTCCTACAAAATAATGAGATAGCAGCTAAATGGTATGAAGAGGCCGCAAAGCAAGGACATGTAGATTCTCAGTTTGAACTTGGATCGTTGTACCAAAAGGGAAGAGGTGTCGAGCTAGATTTTGCTTTAGCAGCTAAATGGTATGAAGAGGCTGCAAAGCAAGGACATGTAGATTCTCAGTTTAAACTTGGATCGTTGTACCAAAAGGGAGGAGGTGTCGAGCTAGATTTTGGTTTAGCAGCTAAATGGTATGAAGAGGCTGCAAAGCAAGGACATGTAGATTCTCAGTTTGAACTTGGATCGTTGTACCAAGACGGAAAAGGTGTCCGCCAAAACAGGACTACTGCAAAAGAATGGTATGGAAGAGCTTGTGATGTTGGTCTTCAACGAGGATGTGACTTATACAGAGAGTTAAATGAGCAAGGTTACTAAGTTGCACAAAATAAATAATGATCAATAAGTTACGGCTTGAGCTATTGCTTAAGATACTACTCATACTCGATAGTGCAAACCTCTCTCATTATATGTTAAATCCGTCAGATTAATTATTCTCTTCAAAATTCATTCAATAAAATCTGTCTAAATACTTGCATTTAACTATAAATCTTGTATAATTGTCAGCCTTAACACCCATAGGCGATTGGCTCAATTGGTAGAGCATCGGTCTCCAAAACCGAGGGTTGTAGGTTCGAGTCCTACATCGCCTGCCATCTTTTTTATCCTATCTTTATCTGATGTTTCCTTCTCCTAAGCGAGTTCTTTATGAGCAACAATCAGGATAACCTCGATTCTAAGTTATCTGATGCCTCTAACGCTAAGGCGACGGCAAGCCCGATGCTGACGAAAGGAAAGCATGTCTCAGCAACCAAAAATACCACTGCGGTAGAAGTTGCTAAAACCGGTTCAGCTAAAGATATGGTGCTATGGCTATTGGCTATAGCTGCTCTAATAGCGGCGACTTTCTCTAATCAATACTTACCAGGTTATTGGCAAGCGGCCAATGACGTTTGGGTTCGTATCGGGATTATTGTAGCGCTCGCTGTTTTTGCTCTAGTTTGTCTAGCGCTGACCAATCAAGGACGCGCCTTTAAGATACTATTGAAGGATGCGGCCGTTGAACTGCGCCGCGTCACTTGGCCGGGTAAAGACGAGACTTTTAAATATACTTGGCAAACCATTGTCGTGATAGCGATTGTTGGTTTTTTAGTTTGGATGTTAGATAACTTTTTTAACTGGTTTGTCGGTATTTTTATTGGCTAGAAGAGCGTATTAGCTCTAGTAAAGCTATATTTTATTGATCACAACCTACTACTAAGATCAGGAGCGTCATATGCGTTGGTATATTGTCCAAGCGTTTTCAGGATATGAAAAACAAGTACAACGTTCATTAACTGATCGTATTAATCGTAGTGATTTCGCGGATTCTTTCGGCGATGTATTGGTGCCCACTGAAGAAGTGGTCGAGATGAAAGACGGTAAAAAGCGCAAAAGTGAGCGTAAGTTTTTCCCAGGATACGTCTTGATCGAAATGGAGATGAACGATAATACTTGGCACATTGTCAAAGACTGTCCACGTATTATGGGTTTTGTTGGTGGTACACCAGAGATGCCAGCGCCTATCACTAAAGTGGAAGCCGATCGTATTCTTAATCGCTTAAATCAGACTGAAACTGCGCCGCGTCCGAAGACTCTATTTGAGCCAGGCGAAGAGCTACTGGTTATCGATGGTCCGTTCACTGACTTTAAGGGCCTAGTCGAAAAAGTAGATTACGAAAAATCTAAGCTACAACTGACTGTAAACGTATTTAATCGACCCACGCAGGTCGAGCTTGAGTTTAGTAAAGTTGAAAAACTAGACTAAACAGACATCAACTGGGGAGCTGTTGTTTGTTAAGCGCTGATCGTATGATCATAGTGACTAACAAACTGGCGTTATCACCCAATTAGGAGAAAATCATGGCTAAGAAGATTGATGGTTACATCAAACTACAAGTCCCAGCAGGTAAAGCCAACCCTTCACCGCCAATCGGTCCAGCTTTGGGTCAAAAAGGCGTGAACATCATGGCGTTCTGTAAAGAATTTAACGCAGCGACCTCTAACCAAGAGCCAGGTCTGCCGATTCCTACAGAAATCACGGTATATAACGATAAGTCTTTTACCTTTATCATGAAGTCGCCACCAGCTGCTTATTTACTACGTAAAGCCGCTGGTATCGCTAAAGGTTCTGGTACGCCAAACACTGCTAAAGTTGGTAAGGTGAATCGTGAGCAGTTAGAAGAGATCGTTAAGACTAAAGATGCAGACTTAACTGCTGCTGATCTTGACGCTGCTGTTCGTACCATCGCTGGTACCGCTCGTTCAATGGGTATTTCCGTGGAGGGTGTGTAAATGAGTAAGCTAACCAAACGCCAAAAAGAAATCAATAGCCGTATCGATAACGAAAAACAATACACTATTGAAGAAGCGGTTCAAATCCTAAACGATTTGCCACCTTTGAAGTTCAAAGAGTCTATCGACATCGCTATCAACCTAGGGGTTGATCCGCGTAAATCTGACCAAGTCGTTCGCGGTGCTACCAACCTGCCTGCCGGTACTGGTAAAACCAAACGCGTTGCGGTATTCGCGCAAGGCGCTGCTGCTGAAGCGGCAAAAGAAGCGGGTGCTGACATCGTTGGGATGGATGATTTAGCTGAGCAAATCAAAGCTGGTAACATGGACTTTGACGTAGTTATCGCCGCTCCTGACGCTATGCGCGTTGTCGGTCAGTTAGGTACAATCTTAGGCCCACGCGGTTTGATGCCTAACCCAAAAGTCGGCACGGTCACGCCTAATGTCGCTGAAGCCGTTGCTAATACTAAAGCGGGTCAAGCGCAGTATCGCGTTGACAAAGCAGGTATTATCCACACGACTATTGGTCAAGTTGGCTTTACAGCGGAACAAGTCATCGAAAACGCTCGTGCGTTATTGTCTGACCTTAAGCGCGCTAAGCCTGCGACTTCAAAAGGTATTTTCATCAAGAAAATCACTTTGTCGAGCACGATGGGCCCAGGTCTAACTATCGATCCTGTACCATATCGTATGGCTAAATAAGATAAATATAGCTGTCTGATATTTGAGCCGTAATAAGCACGAATATTGATCGGCAACAAATTTTAAGCAGTAAAGAATTTTAAGAATTAGGTCAGCGTAGTGAATGCTATGCTGTCTAAGACCGTAGGTAGAGAGCGGTTTATAGTGATAATGATTTAGGTATTATTAATCGCTATAAGCTGCTTTTGTTAATCGATAACAGATGAAAGTCTTAATTGTCCTACGCAGACGGTGACCCACCCAGTTGTTGATAAGAGCCGATAGGGCAACCTATCACTTGATGTCAGTCTGATAATGGTGCCGTAATTAGTCGTTATTAATGGACTTTTTAGTGCATTAATAACGTGTTGTATCAAGTCAGTTTTCACTTATGGTTTAGATTATAAGTGGATTGATAAGATTAAAGGAGTCAACTTATGGCATTAACGCTAGAGCAAAAACAACAAGTTGTAGCTGAAGTGTCTGAAGTTGCTGCTAATGCTTACTCAGCAGTCGCTGCCGAATATCACGGTATTGGTGTTGCACAGCTTACTGAGCTGCGCGTACAAGCCCGTGAAAAAGGTGTGGTTTTAAAAGTGGTAAAAAACACACTTGCAAAACGCGCTTTTGAAGGCACTAAGTTTGAGAGCATGTCAGACCGTATGACTGGTCCATTACTTTTGGCTTTCTCTATGGAAGACTTGGGATCTGCTGCTAGAGTCGTTTTCGACTTCAGCAAAGAAAACAATGCTTTAGAGACCAAAATTGTATCAGTCGGTGGTGAAGTTTATGGTCCAGAAGAGCTAGAGCGCGTATCGAAGCTACCAACTCGCGACGAAGCAATCTCTATCTTGATGGCAACTATGAATGCACCAGTGACCAAGCTTGTCCAGACTATGAACGCAGTTCCTGGCAAGTTCGTTCGCACGGTAGCAGCAATCAAAGACGCAAAAGAAGCTGCTTAATCGCTTGTTTTAACGTAAATTTTACAGCCTTGATTGGCTTATTGTCCCAGTATCTAACACAGTGGACAGTCAATCAATACGCTATTAAATCAATTATTTTTATCAGATAACGGAGAGTTCTCATGGCACTATCTAAAGAAGATGTGTTAAACGCAATCGCTGAAATGTCAGTAATGGATATCGTTGAGCTAATCAGCGACATGGAAGAAAAATTCGGCGTAACTGCTGCTGTAGCTGCTGCTGCACCTGCTGCTGCTGCTGAAGGCGGCGCTGCTGCTGAAGAAAAAGACGAGTTTGACGTTGTTCTTGCTAGCTTTGGCGAGAAGAAAGTTGCCGTCATTAAAGCCGTTCGCGAAGCGACTGGCCTTGGTCTAAAAGAAGCGAAAGACCTAGTTGAAGGCGCTCCAGCACCAATCAAAGAAGGCGCGTCTAAAGACGAAGCTGAAGAGTTGAAGAAGAAGCTTGAAGAAGCTGGTGCTTCTGTTGAACTAAAATAAGCTTAGCTTAATTTAGTTTAATACTGCACATAAAGAGCTAGTAATGCCTTGCATTGCTAGCTCTTTTTTATTATAATTACTAGCTTGACCTTTTGTGTCTGCCTAACGCCCGATCACCAGTGGTGGATACTCATCAAAAGGACACACGATAGCTATGCAAGTAAACACAGTGCAAGCAAGCACAGTAGTTTTGAATAATCTGTTAATTTAGGCTAAATGTCCTGAGACGTTTGGCGTTTTTTTGTGTCTGCATGCTTTTTCAATAACTGTTTTTTAGCACGGCCTACTTAACTCAATATCTATTATTATTTATCTGATTAACATTATTGCTGATGACTATTTATCGCACCTTTAGTGCTATTCAGACAAACGGATACTTTGATTTTTAGCGGTTACGTACTTTTAACCGTTATCAATAATCCGCTTTATTTAATAGCGGCGGTTGACCAAACGCCTTTGAAACTGCTATCCAAGCTATAGTTTATTAAAAACTAGACGCGAATCATTGGATACAAAGGTTAATCACCGCATATATATACAGTTATATCACTGTTTGGCTTAATAACCCATTTATTTAAAAAAGATTTTGAAAGTGTTGATTATCAAAATGCATATGGCCGCATAGTGATGATTGTTTGAAGTTTTAGCTTTAAAGGGATCTCGGATGAGTATATCGCCTTTAAAGTGGTTGTATTATCGTATACGTCGCTAAGTTTGCATGGTATCACCAAGTATTGGTGCACGCTAGCTACGATTTTTATTTGTTTCCACGTTTACTGTAAGGACTCTCGATGGCATATTCTTATACTGAAAAAAAGCGTATTCGCAAAAGTTTTGCTGAATTGCCCACTGTGATGGACATTCCCTATTTATTGTCTATCCAAGTAGATTCCTATGAGCAATTTTTGCAAGAGCATAAAAAGCCTAAAGCTCGTGAGAATACTGGTCTACAAGCCGCTTACTCTTCTATTTTCCCGATTGAGAGTCATTCAGGTAATGCTGAGCTACAATTTGTTGAATATTATTTAGGAGAGCCGGAGTTTGATGAGCGTGAGTGTATCTTACGTGGTTCAACCTTTGCCGCGCCTATGCGTGTCAAAATCCGTCTGATTATCAAAGACAAAGATCATAAAGACAAAAACAGCAAAGCGGCTATCAAAGATATCCGTGAACAAAGCGTTTATATGGGTGAAATTCCACTCATGACTGATAACGGTACCTTTATCATTAATGGTACTGAACGTGTTATCGTCTCGCAATTGCATCGTTCACCCGGTGTCTTCTTTGATCATGATAAGGGTAAATCACACTCTAGTGGTAAGGTGCTTTATAACGCTCGTATCATTCCTTATCGCGGTTCGTGGTTAGACTTTGAGTTTGATGCTAAAGACCTAGTATTCGCGCGTATTGACCGTCGCCGTAAACTCCTTGCTTCTATCATCCTGCGCGCTCTTGGCCTAACGACTGGCGAGATTTTAGACTTATTCTTTGATAAAGTCGCGGTTTATAAAGGTGAGGAGCAGTTCGAGATTGATATCGTTGCTGATCGCTTGCGTGGTGAGATGGCGCAGTTCGATATCGTTGCCCCTAATGGCGATGTGATCGTCGAGCAGGGCAAACGTATCAACGCGCGCCGTATTCGTCAGATCGAAGAGGCGGGTATGACTAAGATCGCCGTGCCTGATGAATATCTCTATGAGCGTATTTTGGCTGAAGATATTATCGTTAATGACGAAGTCGTTGCCCATGCAAACACGCCTATCGATCATGAGCTATTAGTGAAGCTAAACTCGTTTGAAGCAAGTGATTCGATCAAAGAATTCAGCATCCTGTTTACTAATGATATCGATCAAGGTAGCTACATCGCTGATACGCTGCGTGCCGATAGCACTTCAAGCCGCGAAGAAGCCTTGATTGAGATCTATAAGGTTATGCGTCCAGGCGAGCCACCAACGGTTGAGACGGCAGAGAAGCTGTTCGAAAGTATGTTCTTCAATGCTGATCGTTACGATCTATCTAACGTTGGCCGTATGAAGTTCAACCGCCGTTTGGGCTTAGACTTCGATAATACCGATGACCCAGACGTGCAGCGTGCGCGCAGCGTCTTGACCAATGACGATATCGTCAACGTGCTAAAAGAGCTGGTTGAGATTCGTAATGGTCGCGGCGATGTCGATGATATTGACCATTTAGGTAACCGCCGTATCCGCTCAGTAGGCGAGATGGTAGAAAATCAATTCCGCGTTGGTCTGGTTCGTGTTGAACGTGCGGTCAAAGAGCGTCTATCATCAGCAGAATCTGATAACTTATCGCCACAAGATTTGATTAACTCAAAACCAGTTGCTGCAGCGATCAAAGAGTTCTTTGGCTCTAGCCAGTTGTCGCAGTTTATGGATCAAAACAACCCGCTATCAGAAGTCACGCATAAGCGCCGTGTTTCTGCATTGGGACCAGGTGGTTTGACCCGTGAGCGTGCCGGTTTTGAAGTACGTGACGTACACGATACGCATTACGGCCGTGTCTGCCCAATTGAGACACCAGAGGGTCCAAACATTGGTTTGATCAACTCACTAGCGACCTTTGCTAAGACTAATAGCTTTGGTTTCTTAGAGACGCCTTATCGCCAAGTGGTCGATGGTAAAGTAACTGATGTTATCGAATACCTATCTGCTATCGAAGAGGTCGGTACGGTAATCGCTCAAGCTGACTCACCCATGAATGATAAAGGTGAGCTTAGCGAGGAGATGATCAGTGTCCGTAGCTATGGCGAGTTTGTGCGTATGCCAGCTGACAAAGTGACGCATATGGATGTGTCGCCAAGTCAGGTCGTGTCAGTAGCCGCTGGTCTGATTCCATTCCTAGAGCATGATGATGCTAACCGAGCGCTTATGGGCTCGAACATGCAGCGTCAGGCAGTTCCGACGCTACGCGCTGATAAGCCATTAGTTGGTACAGGTATGGAGCGTCACGTCGCTCGTGATTCGGGTGTCTGTGTTATCGCTAAGCGTGGCGGTGTGATCGAAGACGTTGATGCCTCGCGTATCGTCGTACGTGTTAATGAAGATGAAATGGTCGCTGGTGAAGCGGGTATCGATATCTATAACTTGATCAAATATACGCGCTCAAACCAAAATACTTGTATCAACCAGCGCATCATTGTCAACCAAGGCGACGAAATCGCGTCAGGGGATATTCTAGCTGATGGCCCATCGACCGATCTTGGTGAGCTAGCGTTAGGTCAGAACATTCGTATCGCCTTTATGCCGTGGAATGGTTATAACTTCGAGGATTCGATTCTTCTATCTGAAAAGGTCGTAAAAGAAGATCGATTTACCACCATTCATATTCAAGAGCTCACTTGTGTGGCTCGTGATACTAAGCTTGGCACCGAAGAGATCACTGCTGATATTCCAAACGTCGGTGAAGCCGCGCTGTCTAGCCTAGACGAAGCAGGTATTGTATATATCGGTGCTGAAGTGGATGCCGGTGATATCTTAGTCGGTAAAGTCACGCCAAAAGGTGAGACACAGCTGACGCCTGAAGAGAAACTACTACGGGCCATCTTCGGTGAAAAAGCCGCTGACGTCAAAGACACCTCACTACGTGTCCCAACGTCAAGCAAAGGTACGGTCATTGACGTACAAGTCTTCACCCGTGACGGTGTCGAAAAAGATGCGCGTGCCCGTGCGATTGAAAAATCACAGCTCGATAGCTACCGTAAAGATCTAAAAGAAGAGCTACGTATCTTTGAAGAAGCGGCGCGTGGCCGTATCGGTAACTTACTCGACGGTCAAAAAGTCAGTGGTGGTTCAGGTCTCAAAGCCGGTACGGTTATGAAAGCGGCCGACATGAAAGAGATGAGCCTTGAGACTTTGTTAGATATTCAGCCAGTTGAAGAAGATATCGCTGAGCGTCTCACGCAAATCGCTGAGTACTTAGTCGATAAGCAAAAAGATATCGATGTGAAGTTTGCAGAGAAAAAACGCAAACTAACTGCAGGGGACGACTTGCAGCATGGCGTACAAAAAATCGTCAAGGTTTATCTTGCAGTGAAGCGTCGTATTCAGCCGGGTGACAAAATGGCGGGTCGTCATGGTAACAAAGGTGTGGTATCGCGCATTATGCCGGTCGAAGATATGCCTTATGACGAGCATGGCAATACGGTTGATATCGTCTTGAACCCGCTAGGTGTTCCTTCGCGTATGAATATCGGTCAGGTCTTAGAGACTCATTTAGGTATGGCAGCCAAAGGCTTGGGCGAGAAGATCGATAACATGCTCAAAGCTCAAGCAGCAATGAAAGATCTACGTGATTTCTTAGACCAAATCTACAATAAAGTAGGTGGTGAAAGCGTTGATCTCGATAGCTTAAGTGATGATGATATCATGGCGCTAGCGGGCAACTTGCGCGACGGTGTGCCAATGGGTACCGCAGTGTTTGACGGCGCGCATGAGCATCAAGTCAAAGACTTGCTTGAGCTTGCAGGACTCGACCGCGATGGTCAGCAAGTACTATATGATGGTCGTACCGGTCAGCAGTTTGACCGCAAAGTGACGGTCGGTTATATGTATATGCTCAAGCTCAACCACTTAGTCGACGACAAGATGCACGCGCGTTCTACCGGCTCTTACTCGCTGGTCACCCAGCAACCACTCGGTGGTAAAGCCCAGTTTGGTGGTCAGAGATTCGGTGAGATGGAAGTGTGGGCACTAGAAGCATATGGTGCGACTTATACCTTGCAAGAGATGCTAACGGTGAAGTCAGATGATGTCGAAGGCCGTACGCGTATGTACAAAAACATCGTCGATGGTGAGCAGTATATGGATCCAGGTATGCCTGAGTCGTTCAACGTACTGACCAAAGAAATCAAATCACTGGGTATCAATATTGAGTTAAAAGAAAACAATTAAGCCCTTATTGACGCTTAAGCGTTAGACTAAAAGCAGTAAAGTATGATTGATACGGCTGCTTTTAGTCTTTATCTCATCCCAATTCATTGCCTTCAGTCGTCTAAGTAGCTTGTACTTTTAGGTACCGCTTAGAAGATTATAAAGATAACGGAGAAGCAACTTGAAAGATTTACTCGATATCATGCAAAGCCCTACCGCGAGCGGTAATCGTGAGTTTGATAGCATTCAAATTACTTTAGCCTCACCAGATGTGATCAAGTCTTGGTCGCATGGTGAAGTCAAAAAGCCAGAAACCATTAATTATCGTACCTTTAAACCTGAGCGCGATGGTCTATTTTGTGCCAAAATCTTTGGCCCAGTAAAAGACTTTGAGTGTCTTTGTGGTAAATATAAGCGCCGCAAGTTCCAAGGCGTCATCTGCGAAAAATGCGGCGTAGAAGTCACTACAGCCAAAGTTCGCCGTGATCGTATGGGTCATATCGATCTGGCTAGCCCTGTCGCGCATATTTGGTTCTTAAAATCATTACCAAGCCGCATCGGTCTTTTATTAGACATGACGCTACGTGACATCGAGCGCGTACTTTATTTCGAGAGCTATATTGTTACTGAGCCAGGCTTGACGAGTCTTGAGAAGTATCAGCTGCTTGATGACGAAGACTACTACCGCGCGCTTGAAGAGTTCGGCGACGAGTTCACAGCTAAGATGGGCGCAGAAGCAGTACAAGACTTATTAAAAGAAATCGATATCGATATCGAGATTGATGAGCTGCGCGAAGCAATTCCGCAAACCGGCTCTGAGACTAAGCTCAAAAAAATGTCTAAGCGTCTAAAGTTATTAGAAGCTTTCCGCGACTCTAATAATAAGCCTGAGTGGATGGTAATGAATATTTTACCAGTTCTACCACCAGATTTACGTCCGCTAGTACCGCTAGAAGGTGGCCGTTTTGCGACATCTGATCTTAACGATTTGTATCGCCGTGTCATCAACCGTAATAATCGTTTGAAGCGTCTATTGGAGCTTAGCGCCCCTGATATCATTGTGCGTAACGAAAAGCGTATGCTACAAGAGTCAGTCGATGCCTTACTTGATAACGGTCGCCGTGGCCGTGCCATTACTGGTAGTAATAAGCGTCCACTAAAATCTTTGGCCGATATGATTAAAGGTAAGCAAGGTCGTTTCCGTCAAAACCTACTTGGTAAGCGTGTCGATTATTCTGGTCGTTCGGTTATCGTTGTTGGTCCGACGCTACGTTTGCATCAGTGCGGTCTACCAAAGAAGATGGCATTAGAGTTATTTAAGCCATTTACTTATGCCAAGCTGTTATCACATGGCATGGCGACCACGATTAAAGCGGCCAAAAAGATGGTCGAGCGTGAAGAGCCGCAAGTGTGGGATATGCTGGCTATGGTTATCCGTGAGCATCCAGTGCTACTCAACCGTGCACCAACGCTGCATAGATTGGGTCTACAAGCGTTCGAACCTGTACTGATCGAAGGTAAAGCGATTCAGCTGCATCCGCTGGTTTGTACCGCGTTTAACGCTGACTTTGACGGTGACCAAATGGCCGTTCACGTACCATTGACGCTTGAGGCTCAACTAGAGTCACGCGCCTTGATGATGTCAACGAATAATATCTTGTCACCTGCTAACGGTGATCCGATTATCGTACCGTCACAAGACGTGGTCTTAGGTCTATACTACATCAGTCGCTCATCGATCAATGCCAAAGGTGAAGGCATGGTGTTTGCGACAGTCAACGAAGCCTTACGTGCTATTGGCTCGAACGATTTGCACGTCAATGCTTTGATCAAAGTGCGTGTCACTGAGACGCAGACTGATGAAGCAGGTAACACCACAGAGTCGACAAGTCTGAAAGAGACCGTTGCTGGTCGCCTATTGATTTGGAACATCATGCCAAAAGGTATGGCGTTTGCAGAGTGCAACCAAGAGATGACTAAGAAAAACATCTCAGGTTTGATCAACTCTTGCTATCGTAAAATGGGCGTCAAAGACAGCGTTATGTTCGCTGACCAGTTGATGTACTTAGGTTTTGCACAAGCGACTTTATCTGGCGTTTCTATCGGTCTTGATGACATGGTCATTCCGCCAAGCAAAAAACAAATCATCGACACCGCAGACGCTGAAGTCCGCGAAATCGAAGATCAGTTTGAGCAAGGGTTCGTCACTGCCGGTGAGCGCTATAACAAAGTTGTCGATATCTGGTCGCGTACCAACGACAAAGTTGCTAAAGCGATGATGGATAACTTGGCGACCGATAAAGTCATCAACGCCCAAGGCGAAGAAGACGAGCAAAAATCCTTCAACTCAATCTTTATTATGTCAGATTCTGGTGCTCGTGGTAGTGCTGCACAGATTCGTCAGCTTGCTGGTATGCGTGGCCTTATGGCAAAACCGGATGGCTCTATCATTGAGACACCAATTAAAGCGAACTTCCGTGAAGGCCTGACCGTACTACAGTATTTCATCTCAACGCATGGTGCGCGTAAAGGTCTAGCCGATACCGCTTTGAAGACTGCAAACTCAGGTTATCTGACTCGTCGTCTCGTCGATGTTGCGCAAGATTTAGTCATCACTAGCGATGATTGTGGCACCGAACAAGGTCTGCTCATGACGCCGCACATCCAAGGTGGCGAGATCATCGAAAAACTTGGTGACTTAGTGCTAGGGCGAGTGACTGCGCGTGATGTGACTTATAATGATGATGACTCAAAAGTGCTGATTCCGGCTGGTACGTTAATCGATGAGCAGTGGGTAAACATCTTAGACGAAAACGCTATTGATGATATTTGGGTACGCTCAGTTATCACTTGTGAAGTTGAGCACGGCGTTTGTTCGCAGTGTTATGGTCGTGACTTGGCTCGTGGTCATAAAGTCAATATCGGTGAGTCAGTTGGGGTTATGGCAGCGCAGTCTATCGGTGAGCCAGGTACTCAGCTTACCATGCGTACCTTCCACGTGGGCGGTGCAGCAAGCTCAGCATCTGTGGATAATAGCATCTCAGCGCGTAACGCCGGTCAAGTACAATTTGACAATATGAAAACAGTTGAGCATACCGATGGTCATTTAGTTATCGTCTCTCGCTCTGCAGAAATTGCTTTGACTGACGATCTTGGTCGTGAGCGTGAGCGTTATAAAGTACCTTACGGTTCAAGCGTCCTCGTCAAAGATGGCGATAAAGTAGATGGTGGTCAAACGATTGCTAAGTGGGATCCGCATACGCATCCAATTATCACAGAATTCGCCGGTACTGCGCGCTTTAGTGATATCGTTGATGGTAGTACAGCGACCGTTAAAGTCGATGATGCCACAGGTATGAGCTCGTTTGAGATTCTAGCGACTCGTGACCGTTCAAGTAATGCTAAAGACTTACGTCCTGCTATTATCTTGAATACTGATGCGGGCAAAGAAGTGGTTTATTTCTTACCTGCAGAAACCATCATTCGCGTCAGCGATGGTGAAAAAGTAGCGGCAGGTTCGATCTTAGGCCGTGTCCCACAAGCATCTTCTGGTACTAAAGATATTACCGGTGGTCTACCACGCGTCGCCGATTTATTCGAAGCACGTCGTCCGAAAGATCACGCCATTATGGCTGAGATGACAGGTGTGGTGAGCTTTGGTAAAGAGACCAAAGGTAAGAACCGCTTTATCATTACTAACGAAGATGGTGAGACGCATGAAGAGCTGATCCCGAAATGGCGTCAAATCAACGTCTTCGAAAACGAGACTGTGGCACGCGGCGAGATCATCGCTGATGGTCCGCAAAACCCGCACGACATCTTACGTCTAAAAGGTCAGACGGCTCTTGCAGACTATATCGTTAACGAAGTACAAGACGTTTACCGCTTGCAAGGCGTGAAGATCAACGATAAGCACATCGAAGTTATTATTCGTCAGATGCTGCGCAAAGTTGAGATTACAGATGCGGGCGACTCTAGTCACTTCAAAGGTGATCAGGTCGAGTACGCTGATGTCATAGCCTTGAATGCCAAACTGGAAGCTGAGAATAAATTCCCAGTTCAGTATGAGCGTCAATTGTTAGGTATCACCAAAGCGAGTCTGGCAACGGAAAGCTTTATCTCAGCAGCTTCGTTCCAGGAAACCACGCGAGTGCTAACTGCGGCGGCGGTGACGGGTAAAGTTGATGAGCTACGTGGCCTAAAAGAAAACGTCGTCGTCGGTCGTCTAATTCCTGCAGGTACTGGTCTTGCGTATCACAACGCGCGTAAAGACAAAGCAGAACAAAAGCTGCAAGACTCAGATCTGAATGCTGCGTTCGATATGGGTACAGCTACGAGTGAAAATAAAGACTTTACAAGTTTCGATGAAGCCTTCGCTCAAGAGCTGAACCAAGATAACTAAGCTTTGTTTAACTTATGAGCTCTGTTTAATTTAACAGTAAAAAAGCCAGCCTCGTGCTGGCTTTTTTATGCATAAAATATAGTCAGACTCAGTAAAAAGATAGTACACTTAAACACATTGTAGTTTTTTAACTGATTCGTAATAAAAGGACAACCTGCTTATGGCCGGTAAAACTCGCGTAGCCAAATACCATGCTGACCGTACCAACCAAAAGCTTTATTTTTGCCGCTTAGCTTGCCAAGCGGCAGATAACAGTAGCGATAAACAGCTGTACCAAGCGCACTGTGAAACTGCTATTTTTCATTTATATGGTAGCTTTTTAGCCTTTATGCAGGAGCTTTCGCAGTTCTATAGTTTGGAGATGAATGAGCCAACGCTACTGGCTATAGAGCAAGCGCTTAGCGAGCGCACGCAGGTCTCACCTGAGGTCATGCGCTTACAGCAACTATTAGAGCATGGGTTTTTAGCCAATATAGAGCGAGCTTATCAGCGCTGTCTCTATGCTGTATTGTCGGATCAACAAATAAGTGCTCATCCTGCTGAGGGCTCAAAACAATCGCAAGATTTGATCGTTAATGTGGTGACATTGTCCAACCAGTGGCTACCTGATGAGTCAACTATTCGAGAATGGCGCAGTCAGTTTTTAGATTTGATTGAACAGCTACGGGGCGGCATGGTCGAGTATTAAATCAGTATTGAAAGTATTGAAAGTATTGAAAGTATTGAAAGTATGGGAAGCGCTTGCCTATCAAAAAGGCAGTCCACTGCAGTGAACCGCCTTTTTAATGCTTTATTGAATGTGTCCTAAATGGAGCTTTATAGCTATATTTATAACTATAGAGTCTTATTCTGGCATCGCGGGCATACGTTCTGCTGGCGTTACGGGTAATGGATTTTGTGACGCACTATCGCTATTATCAGACGCTGTTGACTGCACTACAGGCTCTTGTTCAGGTTCAGGAGGCTTACGTTGCTGAATTTTAGTTTTAACCGGTTGGTTAGCAGCAGTCTCTAAATTGCTTGAGTCGTCCTCATCACTGTCATTAGTACTGACAACGCCATCATCGTTCATCTCGATAATACGCTGGCTTTGCTTTTTAGATTTAGATTTATTATCAAGCGACACCCATTCAAAAGGAACGTCTCTTAACTGCGCTCTCATAAAGTCCATCCATACGGGTAGGGCAGCAACACCGCCATACTCGCGGCGACCAAGGGTTGAGGGCTGATCAAAACCCATCCAAACGACAGTAGCGTTGGTAGGATGAAAGCCTGCAAACCAAGCGTCTTTGGCTTCGTTAGTCGTACCGGTCTTGCCCCCAATATCCTCGCGTCCAAGTGCTCGAGCGCGAACGGCAGTACCGCGCTGAACCACCTCTCGTAAGATGTCGGCCATCTCGTAAGCCACTCTAGGTTTGAGGATTCGCGGCGCTTGGGTGGCCGTTACATACTGCACTACAGGAGCTTGCAGACGATCTGTCAGCGGATTTGCATCATAAATACTCATATCATAGTTATTAGAAACATTGGTATTAGCATCATCATCGCTAAGCTCATCATTCTGAGCATCTGACTCATTCTCGACAGCGTCGTCTTCGCTTATGGTATCTTCCGTCTGCTTGTCCTCTGCTTCTTGCTCAGTAAGCGTTTGGGCATCTTCAATCAGTTGTTGGTTACGAGCTTCAAGCTGCTCATTGAAACAAAGCGCACACGCTTGCTGCGGATTGGCTTGAAACAACAGCTCATTATCGTAGTTATAAATCTGCTCAATAAAATAAGGCTGTATACGATGACCGCCATTCGCAAAGGTCGCATACGCGGTAGCCATTTGTAACGGGGTAACTTGACCCGTACCGAGCGCTAATGACAGTGTAGTCGGTAGCTTCTCTTTATCAAGACCGAACTGGTCTAACAGATCACGAGCATCTGAGGTGCCTACTGCTTGTAGTAAGCGAATAGAGACTAAGTTACGAGACAGATAAAGCCCGCGGCGTAAAGTGATATCACCTAAGAAGCGCTCATCAGAGTTTTTAGGCTTCCAATCGCCGACTTGAATGGGACGATCTGAGATGATGCTATCTGGACGATAGCCTTTTTCTAAGGCGGTGGTATAAATCAGTGGCTTAATTGTTGAGCCCGGTTGACGCCATCCTTGCAGGGCGCGGTTGAATTTACTGTACTTAAAGTCAAAACCACCTACCAAAGCGTTTAGCGCGCCTGTCTCTGGGTCTAGCGATACTAAGCTGCCTTGGACATCTGGAATCTGTGCCAATTGCCAATTATCATTATCGGTTTTTATTAAGCGAACGATGTCTTTTTCACTGACGATTTGGGAGGCGTTACTAGGTAGATTACCGAAGCGATCGGCTGAGATGAACTTCTTTGCCCAGCTCATACCAGACCAGTTTACGGTGACCGTCTCACCTGATTGCATCAGTGCTTCAAAGCTGCGTGAGTTGACAGTGGTCACCTTCGCAGGATACATACTGCCATAGCGGTTAAAGTCTTCAAGAGGTTCATCGTTCGCCTCAGCGCCGCGCCAGCCGTGACGATGATCATAGGCAATAAGACCTTTGAGGACGGCCGCTTCGGCAGCTTGCTGCGCTTGGCTATCAACGGTTAAGCGCACCCGCCAGCCGCCATTGACTACTTGATCTCCATAACGATTGACTAAAGCATAGCGCGCCATCTCTGCCAAATAAGGCATATTAACATCGAGTTTTTCTTGATATAAATTCAAGCCAATGGGCGAGTCGATAGCTTCATCATGTTGCGCTTGATCGATATAGCCAAGCTCGTGCATACGTTTGATAATCCAGTTACGGCGAATAAGGGCACGCTCAGGATTGGCGACTGGGTTGTATTTAGAAGGGGCTTTTGGAAGGCCAGCTAGCATCGCCATCTCTGCGACGGTTAAGCTCTCAAGTGACTTACTATAATACTTTTTGGCAGCGGCGCGGATACCATAAGCGCCTTCGCCCAAATAAATTTTATTCACATATAAAGTGAGAATTTCATTTTTAGTGAGCTCGTCTTCCATCTTTCTGGCGACAAATAGCTCTGTTAACTTACGATTCAAGGTACGCTCAGGCGTCAAAAAGTAATTCTTAGCCACCTGCATAGTAATTGTTGAGCCCCCTGTTTGGCCCTCATCGTCAGTGACCACTTCGGTGACCGCTCGTCCTAAACCCTTAATACTAATGCCGCTATGCTGAAAAAATGAAGCGTCTTCAGCAGCTAAAAAGGCGTTCGTCAGCCCTTCAGGAATCTCTTCATAAGTCACCGGCAAAGATAAGCGGTTGCCATACTGACCGATGAGTTTGTCATCACGGCTATAGATCTGTAAAGGCATCTCCAAATTTGCCCTTTTAATCTCTTGGATACTAGGTAGGGTAGGTGATAAGTACATTGCCATGCCATAAAAGCCAATAGGAACGGCGAGCGCTAAGATAATGACTAGCGCTAAAAAGGCAATAAAAAGCCCCACCAAGTAATGGATAAGACGGACGGTGGCATTTTTTTTGGGCATAATAAGCTTATCAATTAAGAGAGTGAACGGTCATTATTATACATTGAACCCAAAGCTAGGTTCGCATGAAATGTGTAATTCTCTGAGAAAAGTTTTTAATTACTTGAATATGTCTATTAAGTAACGTATTGTATTCCATGATTACAAAACCTTTGTAATCTATATTCTATATAAGGTGTAGGGTCTGTGAAGCTACTTTCTTCTAAGCATCAGAGTTTAATTGGAGTAGATATTTGTGCAACTTCAGTAAAGCTAGTTGACATAACTCGGCAGCAAGGCGTTTATCATCTCAAGTCTTATGGTATCGAAAGATTACCGCCAGGGATAGTCGTTGATAAGCTGATTGTCGATACTGAAGCGGCTGGTGACACGATTGCAAGCTTAGCGCGCCAAAACCGAGTTGCAGGCCATGATGCTGCAACCGCGGTCTCAGGCTCGTCGGTCATTACCAAGATTATCGATATGGATGCTACTTTAAGCGATGTTGAACGCGAAGCACAAATCCGTCTCGATGCAGATCAGTATATCCCTTATCCTTTAGATGAAGTCAATCTGGACTTTGAAGTGCTAGGGCCTTCTGTCGTTGATGACACGATGGTGCAAGTCTTGCTAGCAGCCTCACGCTCTGAGAACGTAGATCAGCGGGTGGACGCCTTGGCCTTTGGTGGTCTAAAAACCAAAGTTATGGATATAGAGTCGCACGCTATCGAAAGAGCTTTTCAGATGATGGCAGATAATTTACCAAATATGCCAGAATTGGTCGCTGTTATCGATATTGGCCATCATCAAACGACCTTATATATTGCTAAAAACGATAAATTTATCTATAGCCGCGAGCAGTTATTTGGCGGGTTGCAGCTCACAGAAGCCATCCAAGAGCGCTACGGGTTGTCTTATGAAGAGGCGATGGTTAATAAGCATGAGCGTATGTTGCCTGATGATTATTATCCTGAAGTGCTCACGCCGTTTATGGAAAGTACGGTACAACAAATCACTCGATCGCTACAGTTTTATTTTTCCTCAAGTCAATATGACCACATTGATCATATTGTGCTCGCTGGCGGTAGTAGCTCTATACCCGGTCTTGCCGGCATGATCCAGCAAAAACTAAATATCGGCGTTACCGTCGCCGATCCATTTATTAATATGACTATCAGCCCTTATATTGACAGCGAGCAGTTGGCTATCGATGCTCCCAGCCTAATGGCGGCTTGTGGGCTTGCGCTTAGGAGCTTTAACTAATGGCTCGTATTAACCTACTACCATGGCGTTCTGAGGAACGCGCCCGCCGCAATAAAGAGTTTTTGACGCTAGTTGCTGCAGTGACGCTGCTGGCATTGTTGTCCGCGTTTGCGACTTGGAGCTATTTTAATAATGAGCTCGAAGAGCAGCGTGACGCCAATGATCGCATCATGCAAGAAAACAATCGTTTGGATACGGTACTTGCGGAGATAGATACGCTTGAGCAGCGCCGAGAAGATATTATCTCGCGTATGCAAGTTATCCAAGACTTGCAGGGACGACGCCCAATTCCAGTGCGTTTATGGGACGATGTAGCAAAGGCGATGCCTCCAGCGCTTTATCTGAATAATCTAAAGCGTGAGGGTGACCTACTTACCTTTACCGGCCTAGCGGACAACCCAAACGTAGTCTCAAGCTTAATTCGTAATTTGGACGACAGCCTGTGGATGGAAAACTCCGCCGTACGTAATATTCAGCAAAATATTAGTGCCTACGAGGCAGAAGCGACCTTAAATCGAGCACCTACTAACGGTGAGCGGCCTCGACCTATATACCCTGAGGACAGTTACGTGCAGTTTGTAGTAACCACTCAAGTGCAGTCCTCATTAACTGAGCCTACCCAGTCAGCAGAGATCGCCGCTAGTGCTAATGGCTCTGGAGGTACTTTATGAGTCCTATCCGCAAAAAAAGCCTCATAAAAACCAAAAAAAGCGCAATCAAAGCGCAAGGCCCATTGACCCCGCCAAAAAAATCATTCGACTTCAATGATTTTCGTCGTAGCTTTGAATCGCTAGATACCCAAAACTCTGGCAGTTGGCCGCTACCAGTTAAAGTGACCGTGTTATTGTTAATTGTCGTCTTCATTGCTGCTATGGCTTGGGCGTTACCGATTAGTAGTAAAATCGATGAGATTAAGGCCAGCGAAAGTGAGCAGCAAACCTTACTTGAGACCTATCGCCAAAAAGAGTCACGAGCACGGCATTTAAACACTTATAAAGCGCAAGTGGCGCAAATGGATATAGAATTTAATACTTTGCTCGATCAGCTCCCTAAAGAGACTCGGGTTTCTGAATTGGTAGAAGGTATCAATATGACGGGAGTGGGCAGTAATATCCGCTTCCAAGATATCTCTGTTGAGCCTGAGATTGAGAATGAGTTTTTTATCGAGCAGCCTATTCGTATTGCTGCTTTGGGCGAGTATCATCAGTTTGGCAGTTTTATCAGTGGTCTTGCTGCCCTGCCGCGTATCATTACTATGCATGACTTTGAGGTGAGTAATCCACAGCCCACTTTAGAAGCCATTCCGGAGCTGAATTTGATCTTACAGACCAAGACCTATCGCTCAAAAGAAGTGACGCCTGATGAGGAGGCTGCTGATGATTAAGCCGCTACCCAGCCTTATGCTTTTAACGATGACGACGCTTTTGCTCAGTGGCTGTGCCGATAGAATCGGTCTAGCTGAGCAAGCCATGCAAGACATACGAGCGTCACAGGCACAAGAGGTTGAACCGACGCCTAAAGTGTCACTAGTAGAAGACTTTGTCTATAGCGCAAGCAGTCTACGCAGTCCTTTTTTACCACCAAGTTTGGTAAATATGCAAGGACCGACCACGGCTATCGACGGCATACGCCCTGATATTAACCGTATCAAACAACCTTTAGAGCAATATGAAATCGCTCAGCTGACTTTTCGCGGTGTTGTGGTTTCTCCTGAAGGACAAGAGTACGCTTTAGTTCAGCGTCCAGATGGGTCAGTCGCTAGTGTAAAGGTAGGTGATTATCTTGGACTCAATGATGGCCGTATTGTTGAGATTACGCCCACGCAGATTAATCTAATTGAAATTGTACCAGACAGCCGCGCCGGGTTTATTGAAAGACCACAGTCGCTGGTCTCTCCTATAAATTAAGATGGTAGATTTTTGAGGAATAAGTAATGACCGTACGTAACAATAAGGCAAGGACGATAAGTAGTCGTGTTTCCTCTACTTTCGCCGCTCCTGTGTTCGCTTTGGGCATGACCGCTATTATGAGCAACGCTTATGCGGTGCAACGCATCAATGAGGTGTCTGTTGTGCAGACGGCGCCAGCAGTAACGCAGCTGCGTTTGGGGTTCAATGAGACGCCAAACGTACCGGCAGCTTATCAGCTCGATAACCCTAGCCGTTTAGTCTTAGACTTTGAACAAGTCCAAAACGGTTTGGCGAGCCGCTTCAACGATTATAATGTGGGTATAGTCAACGATATTACGACTTTGAGTAATGACAGTACGACGCGCCTTATTGTTGGGCTGAAAAAAAGCGGTGATTATACTACCGCAATAGAAGGTAACGATCTGCTATTGACGATCAATGATCCTGCACGCCAAGTCATTACCAATGATCCGGTCGCTGATGTGCTCAATAACCAATCAGCAATCATCACCACCACGCCTATCGACAGCCCAGTAGTAGCGACCAATGTCGTAGCGACTGATAACGTCGTAGCCGCGCCAGTGGTAGTGCGGCAAGCACCGACAAAACCGCAAGTACCGGCTGATACTATGGTGGTCAGAGTCAATCCTTTATTAGACCCCAATCTTGCTGCCTCGCAAGTGAGTCGTCAATACAGCTATGATGGTTTGACGGCCTTGAACTTTGCAGCCGGCAGCGGTGGCGGCGGTAATGTCAGTATCACTTTAGCCAATGAAGCTATTCCGGTTGATGTACAGCGCCAAGGCAATAAGCTTGTCGTACGCTTGACGGGCAGTACCGTACCTAGAAACCTGCTGCGCCGTCTCAATATCAATAGCGGCTTAGTCGCGAGTGTCGATACCAAAAACCAAGGTCAGACCGGTATTATCACTATCAATATGAATGGTGACTACGAATATCAAGCGTATCAATCAGGCGCGCAGTTAAATATCAGCATCTCTGAGCCTGAGCTACTACGTGAGCCGACGCTAGAAGAAAAAGTCTATACTGGTGAAGCGCTGTCTATGGAGTTCCAAGACGTTGAGATTCGTAGTGTGCTTGATATCTTAGCGCAGTTCACTAATATGAACATTGTTGCTAGTGATTCAGTCGCTGGTAATATCACCTTGCGCCTTATCAATGTGCCTTGGGATCAAGCGCTCGATATTATTCTAAAAAGCAAAAACCTAGGTAAGCGCGAAAACGGTAATGTCATCTTAGTAGCACCGGCGACGGAGCTGGCTCAGCAAGAGGCAGATGAGCTACAAGCGCAGCTCGCGGTTGACTCTTTTTCACCGCTACGCACGGAGTATATTCGTCTAAGCTATGCTAGAGCGGAAGATGTATTAAATCTTATCTCTGAGGGCAGTGGGCCGGCCAATAACAATAGTGGTCTTCTTGGTACTGGTAATGCGGCTAACATCGAAGATAACAATACTCTATTGTCTAATCGCGGCACCGTCACTATCGATGAGCGTACCAATACTTTGATTGTCAAAGACGTCGCTGATAGCATTGAGAATATTCGCGAGCTGATTACCAAAATCGATATTCCGGTACGCCAAGTGATGATCGAGGCGCGTATCGTTAGTGCAACTGATACTTTTAGTAAAGAGATTGGCGTGCGTTGGGGTATCTTATCTAGCGGCGCGGCAACCAATCGCAGTTTACTGGTGGGCGGTAGCAATCAGACGTTAGCGGACTTAAAAGATTTTGACATCGAGACCACGACGGTCAATGGTCAGACTGTGTCTTATCCGAGCTATGATATTAGTAGCCCTGATAATTTGAGTGTCGACTTGGGAGTGACTAATCCGGCGGCTGGCAGTATCGCTTTTGGTCTGCTTAGCTTATCCGATGTGATGCTAGATCTTGAGCTCTCTGCCTTGCAAGCCGACAATCGCGGGGAGGTCATCTCTACGCCGAAGATTTTGACTGCAGATAAGCAAACTGCCAAAGTCTCCTCAGGTACGCAGATCCCTTATCAAGAAGCGGCGGCAAGTGGCGCAACGTCTACTAGCTTTAGAGAAGCGGCGCTTAGCCTTGAGGCCACGCCGAACATTACCCCTGATGGTAAAATTGGCTTGCAGCTTCTTATTACTAACGGGACGCCAACCATTATCAATGGCGATGTCGCTATCAATGAAGATTCGATTTCAACCAATGTCATCGTCGAAGATGGACAGACCATTGTCTTAGGCGGCGTGTTTAGAAACCGTACTAACAACGGTGTGGATAAAGTACCGTTCTTAGGCGATCTACCTTATATCGGCCGTGCTTTCCGCCGCGATGTGCGGAGTAATAATAAAGAAGAGCTGCTGATATTTGTGACACCAAAACTTATCAACGATGGCATCAGTCGTTTGGACTAACCCGGTTAATCCTGTAACCATGAAAGTTAAGCGGTTTTTATTTTACACATCGTCCAATTTTAAAGCGAAGAAAAGCAAGCCTAAGTGCTTGCTTTTTTGTGTCTTAATGATGCTCAAAAAGGCTTAATAAAATTTTTGCTGTTAATATCAAGGTTGATTACTAGCCAGATTATCGATGACGTTGTATGATAGTTAATTTAGCTGAGTAAGTGTTATGTTGGAGGAATTACCGTCGGTATTTATAGTCGGGCCGATGGGTGCAGGAAAGACCACAATTGGCCGTCTGCTTGCCAAACAGCTAGGGCGTGAGTTTGTTGATAGCGACTGGTATATTGAGTCCCAAACCGGCGCGGATATTGCTTGGATATTTGCCAAAGAGGGCGAAGCCGGCTTTCGTGAGCGTGAAACTCGCGCTATTAATGAGCTGACCCAAAAGCCCCAAATCGTATTAGCCACTGGTGGCGGTGCGGTCATGAGTCATGATAACCGAGAGTTTTTGCATCAGCGCGGTATCGTGGTTTATCTGAATGCCCCAGTTGAGGTGCAAATGGCGCGCACGGCCAAAGATAAGTCGCGCCCGCTATTACAACAGCCGAATCCCAAACAAATCCTACAAAGTTTATATCAAGTCCGTGATCCATTATATCGACAAGTGGCTCATATTATTTTGCCGACTGGGCACACTTATCCGCGGCATATGGTCAATCAGCTATTGCAGCAGCTAGAACGGTTTATTGCTACAACGCAGGGCGACAACACGCCTTAATACTCGCGATATTGCGTTTATAAGCCGTAACTACCGTTGTATAGTCGATACACTCTAAAAATGTCATAGCGCTACTGGGATGAATTTTGCGCAGCCTCTGGGAACGCAGCACGCAAGTAAAATTTATACCAGTAGCGCGTTTAAATCCATAACAGTTTTACATTCAGCTAACTATAACTCACACCAAGTGTGCCGAAGGTGTGTTGAAAGGGTGTTGCAAAGAGTGGTACAGAAAATGTGTTGCAAAAGCTGTGTTGCAAAAAATAAGCCTCAGTCTAGATATGCCGCCACTTAACAACGTCGATATTCAATAAAAAACAGCGTCTAGATTTTTACATAGGAAGCCGGTATGGCAAAGCCCCTGTTCGATGATAGTTTGACAGTACAAACCCAAAGCCATGATTATCCTATTATTATTACCGCAAGTTGTAGCGATAGCGAAGATGCCGCGAGTGACAGTAACAAGGTAAGCACTATGGCGCAGCGCGTCGCACCGTATATTACGGGCAAGCAAGTGTTAATCGTCACCAATGAGACTGTCGCGCCTTTGTACTTGCAGCCTTTACAGCAGCAATTATCTACTGATTTTCAGGTAGCCGTCTGCGTCTTACCCGATGGTGAGCAGTATAAAAATCAAGATCATATCAATAAAATATACGATGCACTCATGGCGCAGCATTTTAACCGTGACGTGACTTTACTTGCGCTTGGCGGCGGCGTGATTGGCGATATGACAGGTTTTGCTGCAGCAAGCTTTATGCGCGGCGTCAATTTTATTCAGATCCCGACGACTTTGTTGGCACAAGTGGATTCGAGCGTGGGCGGTAAGACCGGTATCAATCATCCGCAAGGCAAGAACATGATTGGCGCGTTTTGGCAGCCGCAGATGGTACTGGCTGATATGAATACTTTGCAGACTTTGCCCGCGCGCGAGCTGTCAGCAGGTATCGCCGAGGTGATTAAGTACGCGCTGATTATGGATGAAGCGTTTTTGACTTGGCTTGAGCATAATCTGCCGGCCATGATGGCGCTTGATCTAGAAGTGCTTGCTGTAGCGGTTAAGCGCTGCTGTGCCTATAAAGCGCAAGTGGTCGCGCAAGATGAGAGAGAGTCAGGCGTCAGAGCATTATTGAACTTTGGTCATACCTTTGGTCATGTGATCGAGACGCATGAGGGCTATGGCGAATGGTTGCACGGAGAGGCAGTGGCTGCTGGTATGGTACAAGCGGCAATGATGTCACAAAAGCTTGGCTGGCTGACTCAGAATGATACCGATCGGATAAAACATATCTTAACGCTTGCCAACCTCCCTATTACTCCGCCTGCTATCTCAGCGGCAACCGCTCTTGACCTAATGGGTCATGATAAAAAAGTCAAAGGCGGCAAGATTCGACTGATTTTACTCAAATCACTAGGCGAGGGGATATTGACCGATGATTTCGATGAGAAGCTATTGATAGAGGTTTTATCCCAATCTAATCCATAAAGCGGTATACTGTTATTATAGATGACTGATATTTATGACTTTTTAGAGAGTTCTAGTCTATTGTCTTTTGTATTTATTCATTGTTAGTGTCGATACTTATATTGGCAACCTACATTACCAAGGAAATTTTTCATGGCACAATCGCGCGCATCGACATCTCCTGCGAGCCGATCCTATCGTCGCCAAGCGCTTTTATGGCTGATGATGGCGTTGTTACTCGGAGTAGTGACTGCATTGGTTTGGATGTTTAGTCAGACATCTGCCATCGGTGCTCAAATTGAGAATGCGCCGCTGTCAACGCCGCAAGTCACCGTCGATGAGCTCAAACAGCCATTATCCATCGAGTCCTTACATGAGCTTGATACCGATGTACAGCCTATCGACTTTGAGGCAACGGTCCGTGATTTGCGTAATTATCCTGATGAGTTTAAGGATAAGCGTTACTTATCAGCGAACAAAGGTAAGTGGACGGTACAAGTGATGAATGTGGCCGAAAACGACGTCATCGTCAGCTATTTAGAAAGCCGTAAAGATCGTGACAAGTTTGCCTATTTTCGTTATCGTGATGAAAACAATAAATTACGCTATATGTTGACTTATGGCATTATGAGCAGTCCGCAAGAAGCCGTAGGCGCTGCTAAGCTTATAGACTTTGGGCTACCAGCTGGTGTACGAGTATTGCCAGAGGAGATCAGCCGCTACGTCAGTATTATTGATAACTACGAGCGTCCAGAACCAATAAAAGATCTGAGCAGCAGACGCGCTCGTTCCGTTAAGCTAAAACGTACCCAGCGTGAAGTGCCAGTACGTCAACAGCCAACAACTAATGATAATGATAACGCTGCTACAGAGGATAGTATTTCTGCTGATACTATCAAGCAAAGAGCAGAGCGTAATATGGCAAATGCCCAAAACGATGCAGCTGCAAATAGTCAAAAAGAGAGTATTCGTCAGTCCGAGGATACTTCAGCGACTTTATCTGTCAATGAACAGCGCTCAATTGACTCTGATAATGAAAACATCGCTCAAATACCAAGTAATACCCGTAACACGGACGCTGAAGTCAAAAAACCACCGGTAGTCACCGCGCCGAAACCGCCTACTGATAAGGATACGAGCGCTCCGCCGAAAACGAACAATAACAATAACAATAATGCCACGCCTAAACCGGCTAACACCGCAAATGATGCCGCGAGTAATACAGCAAATAGTAACGACAGTATGAAAGAGCTCATTCAGGAAAGAACGAATTAAGCGGAGCAGCTCACTTTTTTAACGACAAAAACTCATGATAGAGGTAAGCGGAATAGGTCACATAAATAACTAGATTTTTGCTTAAATATTATCTATGATGAGTACCTGCGCTGATTTGTACAATTATCGTAAACTTGCTACTCTTTGTACAAATCAACGCCAGGTATAAACGTTATCTTACTCATGAAAGATAAGATAACGACTCTAGGTATATCGTCAGCTTTATAATAAGTCAGTTATTGTAAGGGCTATATCAGCCTTAGTAGCTGTCACCTCAAATGGTTGTTATAACTCAATCATAGCTCTAACCGTCTGGTTATTTGCTATGGCAAAAAATAATTAATTTACTACTTAAGGATAAGTCGTCGATAAGACGAGCGTTGAATTGACGCTCTTATAAAGTCTTGCTTAAATAATTTTAGGCATCTGGTGCAGTTTTAGCCGTTCATCGCGGGCTCTATTAATCCGCTTAAATAAATATATTAGCATAAAGTTTAGTAAATTTTATTTTAATTGCATTTTACTTGCAATGCTGCGTTTAATGTTCGCATTGGATACCAAGCGCCCGTTCACCCAAAAGGATAAACCATGTCAATGATCTCCTCGCATAGCCATCTAGCGACTCCAGATGATTTCTCTGATAACTGTGGTTTTGGTTTGATTGCTCACATTGAGGGACAAGCCAGTCACGACTTAGTCAAGACCGCTATTCATAGTCTCAGCTGTATGACCCATCGCGGCGGTGTAGCAGCAGATGGCAAGACTGGCGATGGCTGCGGCTTATTGCTAGCGACGCCAAAAGCGTTTTTTCAAACTATCGCTTCTGAGCAGGAGCTGTCTATCACTGACAACTTTGCTGTCGGCATGGTGTTTACTCATTTAGATAGTGAAAAGGCCGCTCATAGCCAGCAGGTGTTAAACGAAGAGATTACTGCACAAGGGTTAGAAGTAGCTGGCTGGCGCGAAGTACCGTTAGATCTGAGTATCGTCGGTGATATTGGCCGTGAGACGCTGCCTGATTTTAAGCAAGTATTTGTCAATGCTGATGATGATCTAGCTGCAGATGACTTTAACCGTAAGCTGTTTGTCGCGCGCAAAAAAGCCGAGCAGCGTCTGATCGATGATGAATTGTTTTACGTGTGCTCGTTGAGCTGCCAGACGATTATTTATAAAGGTCTGGTCATGCCTTCAGATTTACCAGCCTTTTTCTTAGATTTACAAGATGAGCGCTTGGCGTCACATATCGTGGTTTTCCATCAGCGTTTTTCGACCAATACGTTACCGCGCTGGCCGCTTGCGCAGCCGTTTCGCTATCTGGCTCATAATGGTGAGTTAAATACCATTACAGGTAACCGCAATTGGTCTAAAGCTCGCACACCAAAGCTCAAATCAGACAAACTGCCGAACCTAAATAAATTGACGCCGCTTGTAAATACCACAGGCTCTGACTCATCAAGCTTAGATAATATGCTTGAAGTACTGATGTCTGGTGGTATGAACTTATTTCATGCGATGTCAATTTTGGTGCCACCAGCATGGCAGAACGTCGATAGCATGGACATGGATTTGCGAGCGTTTTATGAGTTTTACTCGCAGCACATGGAAGCATGGGATGGTCCTGCAGGCCTTGTCATTCAAGATGGCCGTTATGCCGTCTGTATGCTCGATAGAAACGGTCTGCGTCCATCGCGCTGGGTAACGACTAAGAATGGCTATATCACTGTGGCATCGGAAGTAGGGGTTTGGGACTACTCACCACAAGATGTGTTGGCAAAAGGTCGAGTTGGCCCAGGTCAAATGCTCGTTATCGATACAGTGACAGGTCAGGTTCTAGATACGACTGCCATTGCAACGTTGTTGAAAAATGCACATCCGTACCGCAAATGGCTACGTGAAGAGGCCACCCGTATTCGTGATGACGAGCGCTTAGAAGAAACATTGGCAATGCAAGCTTGCCGCGGTGACAAGCTAAAAGCATTACAAAAAATGTATCACATCACCAATGAAGAGCGTACCGAAATCATTCGACCCAATGCAGAGAATGGCCAAGAGCCAGTAGGCTCGATGGGTGACGATACGCCAATGGCAGTACTGTCACAGCAGATACGTCATGTGGGTGATTTTTTCCGTCAGCAGTTCGCGCAGGTGACCAACCCACCGATTGACCCATTACGTGAATCCATTGTGATGTCACTACAAACTTGCCTAGGCGCTGAAACCAATGTGTTTGCGCCATCAGCAAGAGATGCTCATCGTATTATTTTGTCATCACCAGTCTTGTCAGCCAGCAAGATGCATCAGCTTGAAACGTTGGATGATCCAGCATTCAAGATGGCTCGTATCGATCTGAACTATGACCGTACTCTAGAGCTATCTGATGCTATCGTTGCTATTTGCAAAGAAGTGGCAGATAACATCCGCTCGGGCAATACCTTGATCGTACTGTCTGATAAAGAGATCGATACAGAAAAAGTACCCGCCAATGCCATCATGGTCACAGGAGCCGTGCATCATTATCTGATTGCAGAAGGCATCCGTACTGATGCCAACCTAGTCGTTGAGACAGGTCTTGCTCGTGACTCGCATCAAGTGGCTGTATTGATCGGGTTTGGTGCAACTTGTGTGTATCCATATCTGGCATATGATGTTATCGATGACTTGGTTGCGACTGGTGAGTTGCTTGGTGACCCAATTCAAGCCCGCGTCAATTTCCGTAAAGGCTTGGATAAAGGCTTATTAAAGATTTTGTCAAAAATGGGCATCTCGACCATTGTCTCTTATCGCGGCGCGCAGTTGTTTGAAGCGGTCGGCCTGTCTGAAGAGGTGGTCAATCTTTGCTTTAAAGGCGTACAAAGCCGCATCAAAGGCGCGACTTTTGCTGACTTAGCTGCCGATCAAGCCGTACTTGCTGCCAATGCCTTTAAACGCCGTGCACCGCTCGATCAAGGCGGTTTGCTCAAGTTCGTCTTTAATAAAGAGTACCATGCCTTCAATCCTGACGTGATTAACAGCTTACATACGGCGGTACGTACGGGTGATTACGAAAATTACCAGAATTATGCCAACCTCGTAAATAGCCGCCCAGTTGCGACGTTGCGTGACTTGTTACAACTAAAAACTGACAACAGCATCGATGTTAATGAGGTCGAAGACATCTCTGAGATTTTGACGCGCTTTGACTCTGCGGGTATGTCATTAGGCGCTTTATCGCCTGAGGCGCACGAGTCCATAGCGATGGCAATGAACACGATTGGCGGGCGCTCAAACTCAGGTGAGGGCGGCGAAGATCCGGTGCGTTATGGTACCTTGCGTAACTCGAAGATTAAACAAGTTGCCTCTGGTCGTTTTGGCGTAACTCCTGCGTATTTGCGCTCAGCTGAAGTCATGCAGATTAAAGTTGCGCAGGGTGCTAAGCCGGGTGAGGGTGGTCAGCTGCCAGGCGGCAAGGTCAATGCTTTGATTGCGCGTCTGCGTTACTCAGTACCGGGGGTGACGCTAATTTCACCGCCGCCGCACCATGATATTTATTCTATTGAAGATTTAGCTCAGCTTATCTTTGATCTTAAGCAAGTCAATCCAGATGCTTTGGTCTCGGTAAAGCTCGTTTCTCGTCCAGGCGTTGGTACGATTGCGACGGGCGTTGCCAAAGCTTATGCTGATCTGATTACCATATCAGGCTATGATGGTGGTACCGCGGCATCACCCTTAACGTCTATCCATCATGCCGGCTCGCCGTGGGAGCTGGGCCTGGCTGAGACGCATCAATCTCTACGCGTCAATGGCCTACGTGACAAAGTCCGCATCCAAACCGACGGCGGTCTCAAGACGGGTCTAGATGTGGTCAAAGCCGCTATCTTAGGCGCAGAGAGCTTTGGCTTTGGTACCACGCCGATGATTGCGGTTGGTTGTAAGTACCTACGTATCTGTCATTTAAACAACTGTCCAACAGGCGTTGCTACCCAAAAATCCAAGTTGCGTGATGAGCACTTCATCGGTGAGGCGGAGATGTTAATCAACTTCTTTAAGTTTGTGGCGACTGAAACGCGTGAATGGTTAGCTGTACTGGGTGTTCGCAGTATGGAAGAGCTAGTTGGGCGTACCGATCTGCTTGATATTTTAGAAGGTCATACTGATAAGCAGCGTCATCTTGACTTATCACCGCTCTTATTTAGTCATCCTGCCAGTAGCGGTATGCCGCAGACTTGTCAGGTCGAGCGTAATGAGCCATTCGATAAAGGCTTGCTCGCTGAGCAGATGATAAGTGATATGATGCTTACCATTCGTCAAGGCACAGGCGGTGACTATAGCTATTATGTCGGTAACTGCGATCGCTCTATCGGTGCGCGTATCTCCGGTGAGATTGCCGAGCATTGGGGCAATCTTGGCATGAGTGATATGCCAATCAAGCTTCGTTTGACGGGGACCGCAGGGCAGAGCTTGGGGGTATGGAATGCAGGCGGTCTGCATATCGAGCTTGAGGGCGATGCGAACGACTATGTCGGAAAAGGTATGGCAGGCGGCGAGATTGTCATCTACCCACCAAAAGAATCTAACTTTGCTGCAAAGGACACTGCTATCATTGGTAATACCTGTCTATATGGAGCAACGGGCGGTAAGTTATATGCTGCTGGGACCGCAGGTGAGCGTTTTGGTGTTCGTAACTCTGGCGCGCATGCGGTTATCGAAGGCACAGGCGACCATTGCTGTGAATATATGACGGGCGGTATCGTCACGATTCTTGGACGTACTGGTCTTAACTTTGGGGCTGGTATGACGGGTGGTTTTGCTTATGTACTCGACATGGAAGGCGACTTTTTTGATCGTTGCAACCATGAGCTGATCGATCTGAACCGCATCTCTAGCGAGCAGACCGAAGTACATCGTATCTATTTGCAGCAAGTGATTGAAAACCACGTGGCTAAGACCGGCAGCGCTTGGGGACAGACACTCTTGGCAGATTTCGATTATTACGTGCGCAAGTTTTATTTGGTTAAGCCAAAGGCGGCAAGTATTGCCAACTTACTCAATACTACGATGGCAGATCCGCAGTAGCATGAGTAACTTGAGTAGCATGTCAGTAGCGTATCAGAAACGCTGCGCTGTATAAACGCAGCGGCTTTCAGCAGGTCCGTGATGCTGCGATATTCTAAAGACTTGATTCTGTATTGAGAAACTGGTCTTTATCGCTCATCACTACCCACTATCAAAGAGATTATGATTATGGCAAAACGTTTAGAAAATAGTTTTCAGTTTTTGGATATTCCTAGACTTGAACCACTGAAAAAAGATATCGTCACTCGCGCCACAGAGTTTGTAGAGATTTACACGCCTCAAGATACCGAGCTGGTGGCCAATCAAGCGCATCGCTGTCTGGAATGCGGTAACCCTTATTGTGAGTGGAAGTGCCCAGTACATAACTACATTCCTAATTGGCTAAAGCTTGCGACTGAAGGGCAGATCTTTCAAGCGGCTGAATTATGTCATCGTACCAACACTTTACCTGAGGTCTGCGGCCGCGTCTGCCCACAAGATCGCCTATGTGAAGGCGCTTGTACCTTAAATGACGGTTTTGGCGCAGTCACTATCGGTAACGTCGAAAAATATATTAACGATACCGCTTTTGCCTTAGGCTGGCGTCCTGATATGTCCGATGTGGTTTGGACGGACAAAAAAGTTGCGATCATCGGTGCAGGGCCAGCAGGTCTTGGCTGCGCTGACATCTTAGTTAGAAATGGCGTCAAGCCTATCGTCTTTGACAAACGTCCTGAGATTGGCGGGCTACTGACCTTTGGTATTCCTGAGTTCAAAATGGAAAAAGACGTCATGCGCAATCGCCGTACTATCTTTGAAGATATGGGCATTGAATTTCGCCTAAATACCGAAGTCGGCACTGATATCACCATCGATGAGCTAGTGAGTGATTATGATGCGGTATTTATGGGCATGGGTACCTATACTTATATGCGCGGTGGTTTCGCTGGCGAAGAGTTAGACGGCGTCTACGATGCGTTAGATTACTTAATTGCCAATGTCAATCGCTGTAACGACTGGGAAAAAGACCCATCTGAATACATTGATCTAAAAGGTAAAAAGGTAGTGGTACTTGGTGGCGGCGATACGGCGATGGACTGTAACCGTACGAGCATTCGCCAAGGTGCCGAGCGCGTCGTCTGCGCTTATCGCCGTGACGAAGAGAACATGCCAGGCTCGCGCCGTGAAGTGGTGAATGCGCGTGAGGAAGGCGTTGAATTCTTGTTTAATCGACAGCCCACAGAGATCATTGGATTGAACGGTAAGGTCAATGGTGTCAAAGTGGTAACCACGCAATTAGGTGCTCCGGATAATCGTGGCCGCCGCCGTCCTGAGCCAGTAGAAAACTCAGAAGAGATCATCGAGTGCGATGCAGTGATTATGGCCTTTGGCTTTCGTCCAAGCCCTGCCGATTGGTTTGAAGGTTATGAGGTTGAGATGGATCTGAACGGTCTGGTGTTGGCACTTGAAGATCAGCCTTATAAATTCCAAACCAGTAACCCCAAAATCTTTGCTGGCGGCGATATGGTACGCGGCTCTGATTTAGTCGTCACCGCGATATGGGAAGGCCGAGAAGCGGCGGAAGGTATCTTAGACTTTTTAGAAGTATAATTACCTCGATTTAGATTCCACGATTTATTAGTGGTTTGTGATGTAAACGTCTTTTGTCTTTTATCAGACAAAAGACATTTTTTTTGAGTGATGCTTGGTAAATAAAGGCTCGACTGCTAGCATGTTTGTGCGTACCCTATATGCTTTATCGTTTACCTCATTTATCCACTAAAACTCGTTTATTCACTAAAACTCGTTTATTCACTAAAAAGAGTAGCCTTGCGTGAAATCAACCTTTTACCAGCGTGTTACTGCGCCATTTATTGAGCCTTACATTCGTTATCAACGTGCAGATGTGTTACATGCTTGTCGTCTGGGAGTGGCTGTCATACTGGCGCTATTAGTCAATAAAGTCACAAACCTGCCGCATGGTGAGTGGACCACCATTACGGTTTTTATTATTTTAGGATTGTTACAGTATCAAGGCGCTATCTATACCAAAGCCAAAGAGCGTGTGCTGGGCACGCTACTAGGTATTGGCACAGCATTAGGGGTGTTGTGGTTCAATCAAAATGCAGGGGCATGGCTATGGATCGATTATGCACTTATCGGTATATTAAGCGGCATTATTGGCTATCTGGCCGTTCGTAAGCTTGGCTACACAGGGCTGCTGACGGGTATTACGATGTTAATGATTGTCTCCGATCTAGGCAATAGTAGTATTGGTCAAGACGGCATTTACCGTGCGCTCAATATCTTGCTAGGGACAGGCGTGGCGGTCGCAGTCACACTCATTTTGCCGCTCAAATCAACGCTGATGTGGCGATTTCTATTGAGTAGCAATCTTGATGCTTGTAGCAGCTTGTATGCAAGCGTTGGCCATCATATTGATACAGCGGACGGAGCGGCGGGCAATACGACCCATAAATCAAATCCAGTGGCTTTTTCAGCTGGAGAAGTACCTGTTGATAGAGCGTTGGTCACCACATTACAACAGATCAATAAGCGCCTACTGGCCGTGCGTCCACATATCGCTGCGACCGCAAGTGAGTCGGGGGTCGAAAAAGAGACACTGGAGACCATTCAACGTACCCATCGCAATATCATTGGCACCATTGATTTGTTATTAAGTGCTGCGCCGCGCTTGGCAAATATTGAAATCGATGAGGAAAACCATGTTTTATTGGTTCATTATCAGCATGAGTTGACGCAAGCGATGCAGCATATGGCTGCGGTGCTACGTAGTCCCAGTGATGAAGTGTTTCGCCCCATTACGCGTATTGCCGTCTCAGAGTATCCAAGCGTGCAGCGTTTAGCGTTTGAGTGGCAGGGATATTTTTGGTTGACCCAAACCTTGCAAACCCAGTTGCAACAGTTGAGCGACTTGTTACAAACGACTAAACCGCAGTGGTTTGCGGCGTCTGGTCTTCGCTATCAGCGCCGTGAGCAAAAGCGTATTGAAGTACAAGGTCATGAGACGGACTTGCATTTATAGATACAGTTGTAAGCGCTGTTTGCTGCACACACATAGCCCATAAAAAAACGCTAACTCTCAAAGCTAGCGTTTTTTTTAGACCTATTTGTTTATTAACGACCGGTTTTTAGCATATCCCAATACTGCTGGTATACTTGCAGCGCCTCGTCACCGACATCCTCTTGGAATTCTGCTTTTGCCAGTACTTCTTTTGATGGGTAAATCGTTGGGTTGTTGCGAATGCTTTCATCCATCAGCTCACGCGCGGCTATGTTAGGTGACGCATAGCCAATCTCTTCGCTGACGATTTTGGCGTTTTCAGGCTGCAAGAGATAATCGATAAACTGATGCGCGGCATCGACGTTTTTGGCGTTCTTTGGAATCACAAAATTATCCATCCACAAGATTGCGCCCTCAGTGGGGTACTTATACACCAAACTGGTGAGACCCTCATCATTGGCCATCACCGCCTCACCATTCCATGTCATTCCTAAGTTAGTTTCGCCCTCGATATAAGGGATACGAGTGGCGTCTGAGTTAAAGGTTTTGACATTTGGCATGATAGTCGTGAGCTTGTCATAAGCGGCCTTAATCTCCTCAGGATTACTGCTATTGCCAGAGTAGCCAAGGGTCAATAGCGCCATACCGAAGACTTCACGCATATCATTCATCAGCATCACCTGATTTTTGTACTCAGGACGCCATAAATCATCCCAGCTATTCACCGTCGCTGGATCAATCACGTCGCCGTTGATCGCAAGACCGGTGCTGCCCCACATATAAGGGATAGAGTATTTATTCTCAGGATCGACTTTAGTATTGGTAAAGGAGGTATCTAGATTATCAAAGTTGCTCAATTTTGATTGATCAATCTCTTGTAGTAACCCCTCATTAGCCATTTTTTCGACATAATAAGTAGAAGGCACGGCAAGATCATACTGACTTGAATCATCAAGCAGCTTGAGCTTGGCGTACATAGCCTCATTCGAGTCAAACGTGGTGTAATTAACCGAAATACCAGTCTCATCCTCAAAGCCGTCTAAGATCTCTTGCGGCATATATTCTGACCAGTTATAGAGGTTCAACGTCACATCGCTATCGGCTGCATCTTCGACTGCTGCATTATCAGCGTTGCTACAGCTAGCGAGCACCAAAGCGATTGCCGCGCTCAGTAGTACTTTTGGTGCGGCTGTCATAAAAGTGCGCTTAACTGGATGAGTAGCAGGTTTGGCAAAAAGTCCATATAATGATTGGCTCAAAGTATATCTCCTAAAGTGAATATAAATCAGCGATGTCTATTGCTATCTTTATAGTTGTTATTTAGCCTGATTTAAAGGCCATTGTCAAAATCCGCTCGCTCTAATAAAGGATGATAACCCAAAAGCCGCTAATCTAATGCGCAGTGTAGAGAATGCTAGGTATGCTATCATTGCTAAAATTTATACCAGCAGCAATAAAACGAGCAGTATTAATCTTTATAATATAACAAAGGATAAAATCATGACTCAGACGACTATACCCAAACTTCTTACCGATAAAGTCGTGATCATTACGGGGAGTAGTCGCGGCCTAGGTGCCGAGATTGCTCAGCAAATGGCAGCGGCTGGCGCGAAAGTTTGTGTCAACTATCGACAAAGCAAAGACGCCGCTGAACAAGTCGTTGCCAAGATTAAGGACGCGGGCGGACAAGCCTTCGCGTATCAAGCCGATGTCACTGATTTGACCCAAGTGCAAGCAATGGCGCAAGCAGTAATTGAACGTTTTAGCCGTATTGATGTGCTCGTCAACAATGCTCTGCCGCAGTATCAGTTTGACCCTAGCGCTGACAATACTAGCATCGAAACCGTGCAGTGGGCGCATTTTTCTCAGCAAATCGACGGTATCGTCAAAGGCGCAGTCAATACCGTACAAGCGGTGTTGCCGCAGATGAAAGCGCAGCAAATGGGCAAAATTATCAACATCTCCACCAATCTGATCTATAACCCTGTAGTGACTTATTACGACTATACGACCGCCAAATCGGCGCTGGTGGGGCTCACGCGCAATCTAGCTAGCGAGCTTGGTCCGCACGGCATTCGCGTGAACCTATTAGCAGGCGGCCTGTTAAAGACCACCGATGCTAGTAGCCTCACGACTGAGGAAGTCTTTGACTATATCGCCACCACCACGCCGCTGCGTCAGGCCACCTCAGTTGCTAACTTTGCTAACTCTGTACTGCTGATGGCGTCTGATTTGAGCGCCGCTATCACCGGTCAGTCCATCGCCGTCGATGGCGGCTTGACCATGCCTTAGCGCTTGAGGTGGATAAATATAATAATAAAAGCATTAAGATAAGAGAGATAATATGAACAACCAAAAACGCGCAGGAATCATAACGGCTTTAATTGGCCTAGTCGCTTTAATAGTCTTACTTAACGCGAGTACTTCTGCGCCTATTATTAATTGGCCAATGGAAGCTTACTTAGGGACGGTCTTTACGATTGGATGGATGACGGGCGTACCGGACTTTTTGGCTTACATTTTAGCAATTGTGGTTTTCGTGGTTGTCATTGGCGTTTGTTATAAATTGGGCAGTTGGCTTTATGATTTGGTTGTTGGACGAAGTTAAATCTTCTGAGTAATTTAATATTACTATCATTAATGTAAAGTCACTATTCACTAGATAAAATTCTGTGATGCGCTTATTTTTAAAGGCCTATAGTTATATAGGCCTTTACTTTTGTACCTTAACTCTTTAGCTACTAGTCATTTCAATATTGTTTATTACTAATTGTTTCTATATCCCATGAAAATAGTTTGTTTTCATTTCAAAATTATGATTGAATTCAAAACTTTGTTCAGAACTTAGAGTCTTACTAAGTTCTGATACTGGTCAAACATAGGATAGAAATAGTGTTTTATGCAAGAAAATGGCTCACCAAATGGCAATCCGCCAGATAATAATTTTGAGGCAAGCGCGCACAGTTCGCGTATGCAGCGTTTTTTAAAAGGGGTCGAGTGGCTCGGTAATCTATTACCGCATCCTGTTATTTTATTCGTTTGGATGTCAGTGCTGTTATTGCTGCTCTCAGCCGTCATGTCGTACTTTGGCGTATCAGTCATTGACCCAAGACCAGAGGGCACCAGTGGCCGCAGCGCTGACGGCATGATCGAAGTCGTCAACTTATTAAACGGTGAAGGCTTGGCTCGTATCGTCGAAAATCTGGTGACTAATTTTACAGGTTTTGTGCCGCTAGGTACGGTTCTAGTCGCCTTACTCGGTGTCGGCATCGCTGAACACTCGGGTATGATATCGGCTGCACTGCGAGGTCTGGTCATGAATGCCCCAAAAAAGATGGTGACCTTTACCGTCGTATTCGCCGGTATTATGTCGAACACGGCAGCTGAGCTGGGTTATGTAGTACTGATACCACTAGCAGCAGTGATTTTCCACTCATTAGGCAGGCACCCATCAGCTGGTCTAGCCGCAGCATTTGCTGGGGTGTCAGGTGGTTATAGTGCTAACCTATTATTAGGAACAGTGGATCCTTTATTATCAGGGATTACCCAAGAAGCGGCGCGTATCATTGACCCAGCTTATATCGTTGGGGCAGAAGCCAACTGGTACTTTATGATCGCCAGTACCTTTTTGATCAGTGGTTTAGGTTATTTTGTCACCGAAAAAATCGTTGAGCCAAGCTTAGGAGAATACAACCCTAAAGATGCTGATGATGCCTCAGTACTCGAGACGCAAATCGAAAAAGTCTCCGCACTTGAGAAAAAGGGTCTACTATGGGCCGGTATCAGCATGCTCATATTCTGCTTATTGCTAGCATGGACCATCATCCCTGCAGACGGTATCTTACGTAACCCAGAGACGGGTCTAGTATCAGGATCACCATTTCTAAAAGGCATTGTGGTCTTTATTTTCGTGTTTTTTGCGATACCAGGTTATATCTACGGTAAGATTACCGGCAGTATCAAAAATAACCAAGACGTCGTCGACGCCATGAGTAACTCGATGAGCTCACTGAGCATCTATATCGTTTTGGTGTTCTTTGCTGCACAGTTTACCGCGTTTTTTAAATGGTCAAACTTAGGCTCGGTAATGGCGGTATCTGGCGCGACTTTCTTAAGTGATGTTGGCCTAACTGGACCGCTGCTATTGGTTGGTTTTATCCTGATCTGTGGTCTGGTCAACCTTATGCTCGGCTCAGCGTCAGCACAGTGGGCAGTGACAGCACCTATCTTTGTACCTATGCTGATGCTCACAGGCTACGCGCCAGAGATGATACAGGCGGCGTACCGTATTGGCGACTCAACCACTAATATTATTACGCCGATGATGAGCTACTTTGGTCTTATTTTGGCAGTGGCTATTCGCTATAAAAAGGACACTGGGGTCGGAACCTTAATGGCAATGATGCTACCATACTCGATGGCATTTTTGATGGGTTGGACTATTTTGTTCTCGATTTGGGTATTTGTACTGGGTCTACCTGTTGGGCCTGGTGCAGAGACATTCTATCCTGCTAGATAAGCTGGTTTTATCGCTACGGTAGCAGGATTGGCAATAGCTATCTGTGTAACACTAAAAACCCTTGTCAGGTTATGGCAAGGGTTTTTTTTAGTACTCACTATCTATGGTACTTATGAAGTAACCTTTAGCGCCAAGCGCTCAAGCACCGACTGAATCCCGCGCTCCTCAATAGTGCCTGTGACAAAATCGGCGCGCTCAATTAAGGCAGGTTGTGCATCTCCCATAGCGACGGCAAAGCCCACCAAATCGAACATCTCTAAATCATTAAAACCATCACCAAACGCCATGCAGTCTTGAGCGTCCACACCATAATACGCGCAAACATCGAGGATACCGCGCGCTTTTGATGCATCTATCGGCAAGATATCCGCGCCCGTATTGTGCCAATGCACCAGCTTGAGATCATCCTTAGCAAAGTCCACCTCTTGCATTTTTTCCAGTTGGTTATTAAAGAACACTGAGCATTGATAGACTTCATTGGTTTGATAATAATTAGGGTCGACGATAGAGTTCGGCGTGCGCGCATTAAATTCGCGCAGGCGCTCGTTTTCATCCGACCATGAAATATGCGTCGCCGAATCAAACTTGTGGATGAGATTGCTCGCTTGGCACAGATGAACGATTTTTGCGGTTTGCTGATCGGTCAGCGGATAGTGACTGATTCTGCCACTTTTATCGAAGCTGTATTGACCATTCATACAGATAATCGCGTCTAGTACATCCGCTTCTAGCAGCGCTAAAATGTCAGGCGGCAATATGGCTTTGGAGCGGCCGGTTGAGATGACAAGTTTGATATCGCTATCCGCTAGCGCCTCTAGTGTCGCTTGATTGGTTTTATCGATAATGCCCGCGCGGCTCAAAGTATCATCAATATCGAAGAAGATGATTTTTGGCGTTGGGATTTTACTGGTTGCCTGTGCGCCGCTGGCCTTAAATTCGGTAAACATAGTTATCCTGGTCCCTATTGTTGTAGTAAGGGCTGATGCTAAAATCGCCCTAGTCGTTGCGACTGTTTAAATAAAATCAGCTAGCCAATGCAATAAGCATTATCTGCAATTTTCACTTAGACTAGAACTATTTTAGCGATCAGCAGTGCGCATTTGTGAATGTTCAACACGCCCTAATTACCTTTGTCTAATAGCGCTAAAAACTCATTGGCATTTTTTAAGTGCTGTTTTTGCTGGTCGTTATCCATCTTATCCCACATCGATAGTAGCATGCCGATACGCGGATTTTTCTCAAAAAAGTCGCGATGCACATACATAAAGCGCCAAAACAGGCCGTCCCATATCGCCGCCCACTCAATCAGCTCGCCTTTGCACTTGGTCTGATAATTGCTCATTTTATTAATATAGTTACTACCGCTAATATAAGGTTTCGTCGCCATCAGGCCACCATCAGCAAACTGACTCATGCCATAGATGTTGGGCACCATCACCCAATCATAGCTATCGATAAATAGCTCCATAAACCACTGATAGACTTCATCAGGGTCAAACTCACAGAGCAGCATAAAATTGCCAAACACCATCAAGCGCTCAATATGATGCGCGTATCCCGTCTTCAGCACTTTTTTAATCGTGGTATCAATCGGTACAATTCCGGTATCGCCCGTATAAAAACTCGGCGGTATCTTACGGGTAAAACCCCAAAAGTTACTCGTGCGCTGCTTGCGACCGATAGACTCATAGAGTCCATACATAAACTCGCGCCAACCAATAATCTGACGGATAAAACCCTCTAAAGAGTTCAGCGGAATCTCGTATTCTTCGCTGACCTCCAGCGTGCGCGTTACCACTTGCTCAGGGGTGAGCAGTCCGGTGTTGAGCATCGGCGTCAAGATACTGTGATGCAAAATGTGCTCATCGGCGACAATAGCGTCCTCATACTTGCCAAACTCCTTAAAGCGTATCGCTAAAAAGTCCTCAAGCCATTCTTCTGCCTCATCATGCGTAGTCGGATAACGAAAATCGACATTGGCCTCGCCATAATGCTCGCTAAAGTTATCTTTGACATACCCTAGCGCTTCCTCGTAACGCTCAGTTAACTTAGGAAACTTGATTGCAGGCGGCGTCTGTTTGCGCGGGTATTTTTTGCGATTATCCCTATCGAATGACCACTGTCCACCAATCGGCTCTTCTTCGTCATCAATCAGAATCTTTTCACGTTTGCGCTGCTCCATATAGAAGTCGTGATGAAACAGACGAGTATCGCGAAAAAACTCACAATACACAGGCAAAGGGTTTAAGAACATCGGCGTCGGCGACACATCAAACTCGATATCAGCGTCCAATATCGCCTGTTGCACGTGCATGCGTAACCAGTCATCGACTAAGTCAATACAGTAAATTTTTTTGATGGATTGATCATTATCTGGTTCATCCTTGTGACTTATAAAGCTCGCAATCAGCTTGCGGCAATCGCTATGCTCATGTACTGAATCTACATAGTGCACCGTCTTACCCGCATTTTTTAATGTCTGCTCGTAGGCCTTCATACTCGCGCGGTGCAGCACTAGCTTTTGCTTATGAAACGGATACTGAGTAAAGTATAAATCCTCCTCAATGAGGTAGCACACGTCCTGCCAAAGCGAGGTATCAGCAAACAGTTGATGCGGAAAGATAAGGCTAATACATTTACTCATAAGTTAAGCCTACTTTGATAAATTCCGTTTATTATAAAGGAGCGATTGCAGCTTTGTCAGGGTGGATTATGTTATTTATCAGGCGTCTATACAGCGCTTATCGCTTTATTGTTATCGATATTAGAAAGGTGTTTTGCTCAGCTAACCCTATCAATCAAAGAGTAAAATTACCATATAACTCAGTATCGACCCCATAATAAATTAGGATAACTCAATGACCTTATCTGCCAATAATAAGACAAGTCAGCAGGCTTTAGACGATAATCTATTTAGTCTGGCTCCAAGGCATCCTGATAGCCGCTTGGAGACGGATTGGTTGTTTTTATATAATAAGCTGCCGCCCGATCAGTGGTTTGGCGCGGACTACGCTTATAAGACCTCAGGTTGGCTTAAGGTACATACCAATATACGCAAACGCCAACGTATTCTTGTGCAAATCAGCGAAGCTTATATCAGCGGCGAGTTTGACTGGAGCGAGTACCGCTCACAAATATTGAAACGCATCAATATGCATGTGCTCAAACTGCATCAGCACCACGGGGTGGAGGACGAAGGGTTTTTCCCAGAGTTTGTCAGCATGTACCCCAAGCTCGCACCTGCCTTTGAGATATTAGGCCATGATCATGAGTATCTTAATGAGCTGCTCGATAAGTTACAAATTCAAAATGATCAGCTGGCGAGAAGTGAGATAGAGGATAAAGCGCTGGCTGAAGAGCTACATAAAACGCTAGTCAAAGTGACCGCTTTACTGCAGCAACATCTCACGGATGAAGAGGATTTGGTGATTCCGATTTTGGGGTTACGGCAGGGGTAGGGGTTGATTTTCGGCGGTGAAAATTATCCTTAGTAGCTTCTCCCGCCTTACGCTTGTATCTGCTTACCCGCGCGAGACGAGGGCTACGGTTTGGGGTGTCTCCTGCTCTGCGAGCCACCCCAAAACCTAGCCCTCACAACTCGCCCAGCTCAGCAGGATACCGCTACAGTCGGGGCTAGCGGTGAGCTTATGTTCTTTTTGATATTCGTCGTGGTTGGGGTTTTACTTGTAGGAAAATCATAAGATGAGTTAGTAGTAGGGTGCGCCACGCGCACCATTTTCGAGTGTTATCGGTACGCGTGGCGCACCCTACGCAAACTAATCTCGATGCTCCCAAACAACCGCAATCTTAGTAGCCAATATATCCTCTAATTCTTTTAATATTTCTGAACGAATGGAAATGGTTTCATTAATGTCGCTTTCAAACTCTTCATCTTCATTGTCATCTAATTGCCAAAATTTATTAGTCGCTACAAAGTCCCCAGCGGTCATCATGAACGGGCTAGTAATAATAATGTCTGAATGCGTCAGTTGTAGATTTTCAACTGTATCAAAATAGGGTTCATGTTCACATTCGATAATATTTTCGTCAAAAAGTGAAAATGCTTCTTCTTTTTGTTCGTCAGTTAAAATATGTTCTTGGTCTTTGATATAAATAAAAACATGTTGTTCACTCATAATATTCTCCCAGTAAGCGTAGGCTGGACTTTTAGCCTAGCTTTATAAAACTTAAATAAATAAACCCCAGACTACCCAACCTCAACCGAACTCACATTCTGAAAGCCTCTTGGCAACTGACCACCACGATTACCACGCGTGCCCGTATAATTCGCCAAATCCATCGGCTTTAAAGTCACATGACGCTTACCCGCAGTAATGATTAAGCTGTCTTGCAAGCTTAGCGGCGTGATAGCTAATACCTCTTCATCGCCCTTAAGCGTGATCATTTTATTACCCTTGCCGCGCGCTTGTTCCGGCAAGTCATCGAGTGCAAAGATTAATAAATAGCCAGCATTCGTCACCACCGCGACGTGATCAGGAGTGACTTTTTCTGCGTTATCTTCACTACTCGTTGTATTAGCGTCGATACGAGCTACTGGCAACAGCTGACTGTCGGCGGCCAGATTGATGATCTTTTTACCCGCTTTTTGATTGCTATCAAGATTAGCTAACGTATTGATAAAGCCATAGCCGTTAGAGCTGGCGAGGATGATACGCTGATCGTCGCTACCCGTGAGTAGCTGCTCAAAGCTTGCGCCTGCGGGTGGTTTGAGTACGCTGGTCAGTGGATCACCTTGACCACGCGCCGAGGCGAGGTTGTGCGCGTCAATACTATAGCTACGTCCTGTGCTATCGAGCACGTAGATTTTCTCATTTGATTTACCGCGCACATACGCTTGATAGGCGTCACCTGAGCGATAGCTCATGCCTTGAGGGTCGACCTCGTGACCTTTAGCCGCGCGTATCCAGCCCGCTTTGGAGAGTATCGCGGTAATCGGCTCGCTTGGTATCAGATCCGACTCTTTAAGCGCTTGGGCTTCATCGCGCTCCATCAGTGGCGACATACGCTCGTTACCGTGCTCTTTCATATCCGCTGTCAACTCATCAATCATTAGACGAGTTAAGCTCTCAGGATTATCAAGATACTCTTGTAGTTTGGCGCGTTCTGCTTTGAGTTCGTCTTGTTCACTACGTAGCTCAATCTCCTCTAATTTTGCCAACTGACGCAAGCGAATGTCCAAGATAGCATTGGCTTGGATCTCGCTGAGATTATAATCTTGCATCAAAGTTGCTTTAGGATCGTCCTCTTCACGGATAATGCGAATGACTTCATCAATGTGCAGATATGCGATGAGTAAGCCTGCCAAGATATGCAAGCGCTTATCGATTTTATCTAAGCGAAACTGCACGCGGCGGGTGACTACTGAGCGGCGACTCACTAACCATTCTTCTAGGATTTCTTTTAAGTTTTTGACCTGCGGCTTACCGTTTAGGCCAATCATATTCATATTGACGCGGTAATTACTCTCAAGATCGGTACTAGCGAATAGATGACTCATCACCCGCTCGACATCGACGCGGGTTGATTTGAGCTCAAGCACAATGCGGCAAGGGTTTTCGTGATCGGACTCATCGTGGATATCGACGACCCAAGGCAGTTTTTTATCCGTCATTAAGCGGGCGATTTGCTCTTGTATTTTATTGCCTGAGACTTGATAGGGCAGCGCATCGATAATGACGAGGTTTTTTTCTTTGGGATCGATATGGAAGGTCGCACGCATCTTATAGCTACCGCGCCCGCTTTCATACATCGCCTGCAAGTCTTTTTTACTAGTGATGATTTCAGCATTCGTCGGTAGATCAGGCGCGGGTATGGATTGCGTCAATTGCTTAACCGAGAGACCTGGATTTTTGAGCAAGCGAATAGCCGCGCGCACCACTTCGTTTAAGTTGTGCGGCGGAATATCGGTGGCCATACCGACGGCGATACCTGTCGTGCCATTTAACAAGATATTAGGCAGACGCGCAGGCAAGGTCACAGGCTCTTGCAAGGAGCCATCGAAGTTATCCTGCCAGTCAACCGTACCTTGGCCTAGCTCAGCAAGGAGCGTATTGGCATAAGCGGACATTTTGGCTTCGGTATAGCGCATGGCGGCAAAGGATTTGGGGTCATCAGGGCTACCCCAGTTGCCTTGGCCGGTGATCAGCGGATAGCGATAACTAAATGGCTGCGCCATCAGCACCATCGCTTCATAACAAGCGCTATCACCGTGCGGATGGTATTTACCGAGCACGTCACCGACGGTACGCGCCGACTTTTTGGGTTTTGCGCTCGCTTTGAGTCCCAGCTCGCTCATCGCATAGACGATACGGCGCTGCACAGGTTTGAGACCGTCAGCGATATTGGGCAGGGCGCGATCCATGATGACGTACATGGCGTAGTTGAGATAGGCTTGTTCAGTGAATTCAGCGACAGAGCGGCTGTCCATCGGCTCACTCGCTAATAGGGTAGGATCATTATCTATAATATCAGGCATAAATTAAGGTTCGCTTGTTAACAATACTTTTAATAGGTTTAAAAATAATCGGTTCAAAAAGGGGTGGTATCAATCAATGTTAAAGCTAATACAGGCATAATATAGCTGTCGACTGCGTTTAAAGAATGTCTCAAACAAAGGGTTAGTGTGATAATACTGCTATCGTAAAGCAAATACTGAGAATTAAAAAGGTCTATAAGCAACAAGGCGACAGGCCATGACGCCTTTGTTTTATAGATCGTTAATTCGTAAACCGATTCATTTTATACGTGGATTTTATACTAGCAGTTCAGTAGTATAAATAAAGGCTTATCCCTAATCACAAGGATGTTATTTATGTCACCTTTTTATCACCATCGCTTGCGCTCACACACCGTGACCACGAAGACTTTAGTCGTCAGTATTTTAGCAGCTTTAAGCCTAAGCGCTTGTAGCTCACAGCAAAGCGTCATGACGGCTAGCGACAATAGTAGCCGTGTCATAGAAAGCGAAGCTGGATTAATTGAAGCACCAGTTGTCGTATCAGCGCCAGTGGCCCAAAACAGTAAAAGGTCGCAAGTGCCAAGTCCATCTATAAGCCGCGCCAATACACTTTATGATATCTCCTCAGGGCCAGCGGTTATTAGGCCTGCGCCTATCGTCGTGGTAGAGCCAGCTGGTGATAACTATCAAAAAAACATCGCCAATCCCATCAACCGTACTTTAGACAATCCGGTAGCGACTTTATCCATCGATACGGACACCGGTAGCTATAGTAATGTGCGCCGCTATCTCAACGAAGGTCAGCTGCCGCCTGCCGACGCGGTCAGAGTCGAGGAGATGATCAATTATTTTCCTTATGATTTCTCTAACAGTCAGCGTTTAGGGCAAGCGCCGTTTGTAGTGGAGACTGAGATTGTCGACTCGCCTTGGGATAGGGTCGATCAGGCCAATCAAATCCTCAAAGTCGGTATCAAGGCCATCGATCCGGCCCAGTACACTCGTAGCGCCAGAGCACAGCTACCAGCAGCCAACCTAGTGTTTTTGGTCGATGTCTCAGGCTCTATGAGATCCTCTGATAAATTAACGTTGGCCAAAGCCACGTTAAACTTACTCGCCAAGCAGCTGCGGGCGCAGGATACTATTAGTATTGTCACTTATTCAGGCAGCACCCGAGTGGCACTTGCGCCGACTAGTGGTAGCGAGACGGCGACGATTCAAGCAGCGGTGAATAGCCTAAAGGCGGCAGGCTCGACCAATGGTGAGGACGCGCTAAAACTGGCTTATGAGCAGGCGAGCAAAACTTTAAAAGAGGGTAGTATCAATCGCATCCTTATGCTGACTGATGGCGATTTTAATGTGGGCATCAGCGACGTCGATGAGATGATGGATTTGGTCAAAGCCAATCGCGATCGCGGTATCTCCTTATCGACTTTAGGCTTTGGTCGCGGTAATCTCAATGACTATATGATGGAACAAATCGCTGATAATGGTAATGGCAATTATAGCTATATCGATAGCTTAAGCGAGGCCAAAAAGGTCTTGGATAATGAGCTAAATGCGACTTTTAATACGGTTGCAAGTGATGTCAAAATTCAGCTAGAGTTCAACCCAGCGCACGTCGATGAATGGCGCTTGATTGGCTACGAGAATCGTCTGCTAGCTGAGCAAGACTTCAATAACGATAAGGTTGATGCTGGCGAGTTAGGCGCGGGCAAGGCTGTAGTCGCGCTATTTGAAATCACACCTAGAGGTGAGAAGGGCGCAATTGCTCCGCGCCGTTATGCTAATAATACCCAAGCTTTAGCGAATAACAGTAATAATAAGGATCTGGGCTTCCTCAAGATTCGCTACAAGGCCACCCCGCAAGCCTCCTCAAAGTTGCTTGAGCTGCCAATTACTACAGTCAATAAAAGAGTCTCCTTAATGAGCGCGCACCCTGATACTCAGTTTGCGGTAGCAGTAGCAAGCTTTGGACAGCGTTTGCAACAAAGCCCATATATCAATGATTGGCAATATAGTGATAGTACTCAGCTTGCCAACCAAAGTCTCAGCTATCAGACCGTTGACGATGCTAATGGTTTACGCCGCGGCTTTGTCGAATTAACACAGCTTGCTGAAGCGCTACAACCGGCAATTAATAAACAATAGTGGTTAAAGTAGAGACAATAACTGCTAAAAAATAGCGTCATTGATAGATGAGAGATTTTAAGAACAGTGATTTGAGAAACTTTAGTTGGCTAGATAGTGACGCTTAAACCATTAATGTATCAGACAGGCTTTTGTCGCTCATGAATACTTTTGCTTTAAAATAGTAACCGTCAAGTCATTTTGCACACGCAAGTAACATTCTTTTGTATTGAGTAGTCTATACAAAGTGTGTATGTTAAGGGTTACGCGGGTGCCCGATCAATTATTTTACCCTTTACTATATTATTAGGAGCAAGAAGATTATGGAAAATCAAGTAAACCCAACCCGTAATGACAACCCAGTTTGGCTAAAAACGTATGAAGAGCTTGGGCTCACTTATGATATCAATATGCCGCCCGAAAACAGCTCACTTATCGATATCTTTGAAAACAGTTTTAGCAAATTTAGTAATAGAACCGCTTTTATTTGCATGGGCGCGTCGATTAGCTTCCAAGAAGTAGACGAATATAGCAAGCAAGTCGCTGTTTATCTGCAGTCGTTAGGACTAACAAAAGGCGATAAAGTAGCGGTTATGATGCCGAACATCTTACAGCTACCCGTGACGGTCATTGGCGTGCTGCGCGCAGGTCTCACCTTAGTCAACGTCAACCCTCTATATACCACCTCAGAGCTTGAGCATCAGCTGACAGATTCAGATGCCAAAGCACTGATTATGGTCGAAAACTTTGCCAAAACGTACCAAGATATCGGCCGTGATGTCGTCGACAATGTCGTCATTACTGGTATGGGCGATATGATGGGTACGCTCAAAGGCTTTATGGTCAATACTGTCGTACGTCACGTCAAAAAAATGGTCCCTGACTACAATATCAGTAATAGCGTTAGCTTCAAAAACATGCTGAAAAAGAGTCCAGCCCGTAAGTATAAGCGTCCAGACGATATTACCCTTAACGATATTGCTGTTCTACAATATACCGGCGGTACCACTGGGGTCGCTAAAGGCGCTATGCTCACGCACAAAAACTTAGTCGCAAACTTAGTACAAAGTAATACTTTCTTAGGCAGTGCCTTTGATGAATTCGATAAGCGCGGCGAGCAGCCTGTCATTATGACTGCCCTGCCGCTGTATCATATTTTCTCCTTTACCGTCTGCGGTATGTTCGGGATTTATCGTGGTTGTATTGGTCTATTAGTACCAAACCCGCGCGACTTAGACAGCCTGATGAAAGCTTATGAAGCCAATCCGCCTTCGTTCTTCCCAGCGGTCAATACTTTGTTTAACGCGCTTGCCATCAATGAGAAGTTCAAAGCGATGGATCATAGCAAGCTGCTTGTCTCTATGGGCGGCGGTATGGCAGTACTCAGCTCAACCGCTGAAAAATGGCGTCAAGTGACCGGCAATATTATCTTGCAAGGTTATGGTCTGTCTGAAACTTCTCCGGTATCAACCGCCAATCCGATCAACAGTACCACTTTTACTGGAACTATCGGCGTGCCTATGCCAGGGACTGAGATTGCTATCATTGATGATGAGGGCAATGAGGTCGCGCTAGGCGAGCGCGGTGAGATCGGCGTTCGCGGTCCGCAGGTGATGAAAGGCTACTGGCAGCGTAAAGAAGCTACCGCTGAGGTCATGACTGATGATGGTTATTTCTTAACGGGTGATATCGGTATCATGGATGAGGATGGTTATGTGACTATCGTGGATCGTAAAAAGAACATGATCTTAGTCTCAGGCTTTAACGTTTATCCGACCGAAGTCGAAGAGGTGATGTCCGGTCATCCCAAAATCGTTGAGTGCGGCGTCATCGGTATCAACAATGGCGAGAGCGGTGAGGTGCCGAAGATCTTTGTGGTGCGTCAAGATGAGAGCCTAACCAAAGAAGAGGTACTAAAATACAGTCAAGATAACCTGACGGGCTACAAGCGTCCACGTTATGTTGAGTTCATCGATGAGCTACCAAAATCAAACGTCGGTAAAATCTTGCATAAAGATCTGCGCGATATGGAAGCCAAAAACAACGCTTAAGCTAAGGGTAGCTGGCGAGTGATAAGCGGCTAATGATGGCAGCTTAAAAACCACAGATATTGAATATCTGATACCGAAAAACACAGATAAGGTAGCCATAAGCTGCCTTATCTTTTTTTGTGGCATTTTTCTTTGTGTCACAGGGTCTTGCTTAGCAATAGAGAATTTTTAGCAAAAATGCTATAGTCGCTAGCACTAGAATCCAGTAATTTTACTAAATAAAGAGTGCTTTTTGACAATGACATTCTAAATATCCCCTTAAATTGAATCATTTAGGACCACTTATGACTGAGAATAACAAGACTTCATCGCCTGCCATCCAAAATGAGTTTCCAACGATACCGGACATCCCAAGCGATAGACCTTGGCTCAATGCTTATGAGCGTTATGGCATTGACGCTACTATCGATATGCCAAAAGACGATACGTCGCTGCTTGATGTTTTTGAGCGCAACTTTCGCCGCTATGGCAAAAAAACCGCTTATATCTGTATGGGTGCGTCGATCAGCTACAAGCAGCTTGATCTCTATAGTCGTCAGATTGCCAGTTATTTGCAGTCGCTTGGTCTCCAAAAAGGCGATAAAGTCGGCGTGATGATGCCTAATATTTTGCAGTATCCTATAGTCGCGCTTGGTATCATTCGCGCAGGCATGACCTTAGTCAACGTCAATCCTCTTTATACTAGCCGCGAGCTGTCGCATCAGTTGCATGACAGCGGCACTAAAGCGTTATTTATCGTTGAAAACTTCGCGAAAACTTATCAAGAAGCGGAGGATAAAGGTCAGGTTGAGCACGTTATCGTCTGTAAATTGGGTGATATGTTAGGCACGCTAAAGGGTACAGTGGTCAATCTAGTTGCCCGCCATATCAAAAAAATGATCCCTTCTTACAATCTGCCCAACAGCACCTCATTTAAGCAAGCGCTGAATTCGGTATCAGCCAGCAAATATCAGCGTCCTAAGCTCAATCTCAGCGATGTGGCGCTGCTGCAATATACCGGCGGCACAACAGGCGTGGCCAAAGGCGCAATGCTATCGCACGGCAACTTAGTCGCTAACATGCTACAGATCAGCGTCCTTATGAATAGCGCTTTTGAGGATGATGCCAATAGCGATGATGTGATTTTGACCGCGCTGCCGCTGTATCATGTGTTCTCCTTTATGGTCTGTGGTATGTACGGTATGTATCAAGGTTACACAGGCTTACTGATTCCTAATCCGCGTGATCTCGATGGCTTGATCAAAGAGATGGATAAATATAAGCCTTCGTTTATTCCTGCCGTCAACACTTTATTCAACGGTCTTGTGCATCACGATGATTTTGCAAAATTGGATTTCTCTAATCTAAAAGCGGCTATCGGTGGCGGCATGTCGGTACTACCAAGCGTCGCTAAAGAGTGGCACAAGGTCACAGGTTTACCTATTGTAGAAGGCTATGGTCTGTCCGAAACCTCGCCAGTAGTGGCTTTTAACCCCATGACTATTGCCAAATTCACTGGCAAAATCGGTATTCCGGCTTCAAACACTGATGTCGTGCTTATCGATGAGGATGATAATGAAGTGGCAATCGGTGAGCGCGGGGAGATCTGCGTAAAGGGCCCGCAAGTGATGATAGGCTACCAAAACCGTCCTGATGAAACCGCAGAGACCTTTACTAAAAACGGTTATTTAAAAACTGGCGACATCGGTATTATGGATGAAAAAGGCTTTATCAAAATTGTCGATCGCAAAAAAGATATGATATTGGTCTCAGGATTTAACGTCTATCCGAACGAGATTGAAGAGGCGATGAGCGAGCATGCAGCGGTAAAAGAAGTCGGCGCTATCGGTGTGCCAAATGACGAGCGCGGCGAAGACCCAAAAATCTTTGTAGTCAAAAAAGGCGATGTCACCGAACAAGAGCTTATCGATTTTGGTAAAAAACAACTGACCGGCTACAAGCGTCCTCGTCATGTACAGTTCGTTGATGAGCTACCAAAATCTAACGTCGGTAAAATCTTACGTAAAGAACTGCGTAAAATGGAAGGTTTAGAATAAACAATAGGGGTTAGTGCTGAGTATTTATAACACCCAAAATGCTTATACCAGCGTATGGCGCTGCGTCAATCTTGCTATTGGCGCGCTGCCACGTTAGGATATCTTCTATATTTTACAAGGGCTTTTATAACCTTGTTCCAACTCTACCTTAGGATACTATATGCGTAATGACAACCGCGAGCTTGATCAACTTCGTCCAATCAGCTTTGAGCGTCACTATACCAAACATGCTGAAGGCTCGGTGTTGGTTAGCTTTGGCGATACCAAAGTGCTTTGTACTGCCAGTGTCGAATCCGGCGTACCGCGTTGGCTAAAAGGTAAAGGCAAAGGCTGGGTCACTGCCGAATATGGCATGCTGCCACGCGCGACCAATACCCGTAACCAGCGCGAAGCGGCTCGCGGCAAGCAGTCTGGTCGCACCCAAGAGATTCAGCGTCTAATTGGCCGTAGCCTGCGCGCGATGATCGATCTGAGCAAATTAGGTGAGAATACCATCTATCTTGATTGTGATGTGCTGCAGGCAGATGGCGGCACGCGTACTGCTAGTGTCACAGGCGCTGCAGTTGCGCTGATTGATGCGTTAGAGAGCTTGCAGAAAACCAAAAAGCTCAAAGCCGATCCGCTGATTGGTTTGGTCGCTGCAGTGTCAGTCGGCATGAAGGACGGTCAAGCTTATCTAGATCTTAATTATGAAGAGGACTCTAATTGCGATACCGACTTGAACGTGGTGATGACGCAAAAAGGTGAGTTTATTGAGCTACAAGGCACTGCTGAGGATAAGCCATTTACCCGCGCGCAGGCTGATGATATGTTGGCACTAGCTGAAAAAGGCATCAGCGAGCTAGTCGACTTACAAAAAACAGCGTTAGGCTGGTAAGGTATTTAATTAGCTAGAGGGTTATGCTAGGGCGTGTCCCTAATGATCTTCTAGCTACGGGCCAAATACGAGTTGTTTTATTATTCTGTGACAGGTTGTCTCTATGCTTAAGTTGACTGATGACGGTGCGAAGATTAGCTTGCAAGGACAGCCGCCTAGCGGTGATAATGGGCTATTTTGGTTTGGCTCAGCACTGTTGGTTGGCGCAGTTGGCGTGGCGATGGCGATGAGCCTACTGCCTGAGCGCCTCTCTATCGGCGCGTTGGCTTTGCTTATTATCGGTAGTTTTTTCTTTAACAGGCAACGTCAGCAGCGCAAAAAACAGCTCAGCGGCGTCATCAGCAGTGGCGTGTTATGGGTGCGCGCAGGCGAGTTGGTCCATGATAGCAACGGCAAGCGCGACTCTATTCAGCTCAGCGAAGGGGACAAAGTCACGCTATTTGGTGAGCAAATCCAGATCTTAGATGCTGATGATAACCGCAAATACCATATCAGCGGCTTTGACAGTGTGCAAGAAGCGAAGGCGGCGCAAGCAATATTGCAAGGTCAAGCGCTGAGCAAACGCCATGTCAATATTAAGATGCAGGACAGCGCTGATTAAAGCACTACTCTTCGCTATATATGAGCTACTATCTAATTTTTAATACCTTTTGTCATCTAATTGGTGCTGATAATGCTTGCAGCTTCCTAGCTAAATGGTTTATAACTTATAACTGATATCAAAGTTTGATAGTTACTATTTTGCTAGGGAGTCGGTCATGTCGGGTTTGTCTATGAGCGCAAAGCTGCGTTTGGGTAATCAGTCGCTTTTAACAGCGGGGATGCTTGTCTTTATGGCGCAAGCTCACGCGGACAGTATGAGCGCTCTTATCGCCCAAAAATCAGCACAGGCTAATGTCCGCTATACGCCCTCGTATTCAGCAGCACCCGCTGCTACAGTGAGCACTCGCTCTACTATAAAACGTGCGCGTCCTCACACAGCTACTCGCTCTACTAGTTATTCTTATCCGCAGCCCTTCTATCAGCCGCCACAAGTCTTGCCAGCGTTTTTATCCGGCAGTTATGATAATGTCGATAGCCAATATTTACCGATACTTAGCCAAGCCGAGAGCCAAAGCAGCACGGCCGCGCGCGAGGTCATCAGTACCGCACGCACTATGGCGCTCAATGAGCGCGCTATTATTCAAGGTGGCTGCTGGGACTACTTAGATGCGGTGTTTAAGCGGGCAGGGGTGACTCGCGATACCGTCCATAAAGGCGTCTATCGACAAGGCCCGTATGCTGCGAGTCACGAGATACAAGCAGGAGATTGGCTGTATTACATTAATCATGGCTATAACGGCGTCGAGCACAGCGGCCTGTTTGTCGGCTGGGTCGATGAGTCCGCTAAGCAAGCGCTGATGCTCAGCTATGCCGGTGAAAACCGCCGCGAGCCTGCGCGTTATAAGGTTTATGACCTCAGTAACGTTTATCAAATTATGCGTCCAACCATATAGCTTAGTTAGACTATAATCACATCTAATGATCAGACATAAAAAAGCGTCTGCAGCTTATAAGTTGCGGACGCTTTTTAAATAATAGCCGTGAGCTAGCGTGCTAAAAGGGCTTGACCACTACTAAGATAACAATAATCACTAAGCCAAGGACAGGCACTTCATTGAATCCGCGCCAAAACTTATGGCTTTTGTATTGCGGCTCATCAACAAGTTTTTTACGATAAAAACCGCAAGCGCCGTGATAGGCTGAGAGTAGAATCACTAGTAGTATTTTGACATGCAGCCAGCCTTGGGTTTTGTAGACCTCCCAGCCTAGTCCCACCATCCATAGGCCAAATATCCAAGTGGCGATCATCGAGGGGGTCATAATACCGCGATATAGCTTGCGCTCCATTATCACAAAGCGATCTTGGCTGATTTTGTCCTCACTCATCGCATGATAAACAAACAAGCGCGGTAAGTAGAATATCGCAGCAAACCAGCACACCATAGAGATGATATGCGCCGCTTTAATCCAGTTAAAATAATCTGCCATAACTTACTCTCTAAACCTTTTTGTTAATGCTCTGATGTCTGATGCTTTATGCTGATGTTTACTAATGTCAAAGCGGCTTACTCAGTGAGTAACACCTCGGAGCGCTGACCGCTTGCCGCATCTAAGACTGTAACGACTTTTGGCGCTCTAGGCGCTGCTATCTGCGCAGTTAAACCCAGCTCTTGCATCAATCGGTTGTCATTGGCTTGACTGGCGTTACCTGTGGTTAATAGCTTATCACCATAAAAAAACGAATTGGCGCCCGCCATAAACGCCAATGCTTGCTCGCTATCTGATAAGCTCTCACGTCCCGCTGATAGCCGCACGTAGCTCTTCGGGCAGCAGATACGCGTCACCGCAATCGTACGAATCCACTCCAGTACGGGCAGCTCGCCCTCGCTTAATACCTTGTCACCGAGCGGTGTGCCTTTGATAGGCACTAATAAATTGACCGGGATAGATTCCGGCGCTTTTGGCATCTTGAGCAGCTCATGTACCCAGTCGATCCTATCGTCACGGCTCTCACCCATACCGACGATGTTACCACTACAGACATGAATGCCTGAATTACGCACATGATCGATAGTCTCTAATCTGTCATCATAGCTGCGGGTAGTGACGACTTGATCGTAGTAACTTCTAGAAGTATCGAGGTTATGATTGTAGTAATCAAGCCCCGCATCAGCTAATTGGCTCGCCTGATCTGAATCGAGCATACCCAGAGTCATACAAGTCTCAAGCCCTAACGCTTTGACCTCTTTTATAAGCTCTATCACGTAGGGCATATCTTTATGACTAGGGTGCTTCCAAGCCGCTCCCATACAGAACCTTGATGATCCGCTAGCTTTGGCGCGTTTGGCAGCGGCAAGCACTTTATCTACTGCTAAGCGTTTTTCGGCTTGCAGTTGGGTCTTGTCACGGTGATGACCTGACTGCGAGCAATAGCCACAGTCCTCAGGACAATTGCCGGTCTTAATAGACAGTAGCGTGCTAATTTGCACCTCATTGGCAGTGAAGTTCTCTCTATGGATACTCTGCGCTTGAAGCAGTAAATCTATAAATGGCAAGTCAAATAGCGCTGCTATCTCGGCACGGCTGCGCTTTTGAACAGAAAAACGAGCCTGATTTTGGGTCGCGTCGGTTGCCAGATCAGCAGCGGTTTTAGCCGAGTGTACAGAAGTAGCCGGGACAAAACCGTTGATGTCATCTGCTTTATCATTAACCGCAGTAGGTTCTGAGATACTAAGTAATCCTGCCATCATTAATCCTTTAATTTACATGGAACGTTAGCCTCTAAAATTAGGCCATAAAAAAAGTTACGGCATCTAGTATACCGTAACCTTAATTAAAATACTTAGCGCGAGAAAACAAAGCTGTTTAGGCGCTATTTATTAGAGTTATTTGCCAAGCTTATGCTTCGCGACGCCTACCCAATGCTGTGCAAACTGCTGGGCTTTATAAGCGTAAGGCTTGGCTTTAGTGATATAAGGCTCACATTCTTCTGGGATAGTAGGTACGATATGCTTAGCAAGCTTATTGAACCACATCATCAAGCTATAATCGCCCTCAATGCTAAGCTTACCTTCTTGCACTGCAGTCATAAAGGCCGGCAGGCTACCTTTAGTTAATAGCTTAACACCGGTCATAGAGTCTTTGAATTTGATGGTCAGGTCCGCTTTTTCAGCTGCGCCGCTTTTTTGCTCAAATTGACCATTATCGAAACTAAAATGACGAGCGATGTCTGCTTCTTCGCTAGCAATTTCGATGACTACTTGGCGATCCGCCAGTAGCTGCTGAAACTCTTCGTTATCACTATCAGCAAGCATGGACAAGCGGTAGCCGACAACTGCAAGCAATACATCTAATGGATCGGACTTGATATCTAAAACAGGAACAGTAAACATAATAACACTCCTAAGGGTCAGTAAAATAAAGCGTACTCTATAGTAATTATCACTATAAGCATATATTTAAATGATAACTTATGCGTCCAATGCAATTCATTAGTAGTTGCGTAGAGGCCGTTAAGTATCGTGTAACAATAGCTCGTTGTTATACTGTTAAAAGCAGAGTTTTGAAGCTAAGGGCTACTTTTAAGACCATAAAAAATGCGCCGGAGAGTGGCGCATTTTTAACGAAAAAAACAAAGAGGTATCACTCAAATCGTGGCTGATAGTCATCATAGATAGGCGAGTGCTCGACGTAACGGGCTGCTGCGAGTGCGCGCTCTTGCTCCATCGCTTGACTGACGTCTTCATAGCGCAGAGCGCGGTATAGTACCCATGTAAATAAGGGCAGCCAGCTGATTCCCATCGCCGCTACATAGCCATGCCACTCTGAGAGCGAGGTCCAGAGCATTAGTCCACTATGTATCACCTCAACAGCTAACCAATAGGCGACGCCGCCCAATACATACCATAGTAGCCAGCGCTGCGAAGACAAGCTAATGGCGACAATGAGACTGGCTAATATACCATAACCCAACAAAGCGCTCGTATTGCCAGCCGCACTTAAAGTCTCAATACTCGCCATAGAAAATACAGTCGATAACATCATTCATCTCGCTATTCATAAGGTGAATTCCAATGACTTATTATGAAAGCAAAAAGGCAAAAGCTAAAGCGAGAAAAGTGCGGTTGCGACAACAGTTGACGTCTGTTTTTTTAGGTTTTGTATCCTTATTAGGGCGTGTTGAACATTCACAAATGCGCACTGCTGATAGCTAAAATAGTTCTAGTTTAAGTGAAAATTGCAGGTAATGCTTATTGCATTGGCTAGATTTTCGCAACGACTAGGGCGATTTTAGCATCAGCCTGCAGGGACAGGACTATTTTTTGCCGCTTTATTGATAAAAATAGACGCTTAGAACAACTAAACTTACCATTTTTATCTGCAAATCGCCTAAAAAATAGTCTCTGTCAGTGACAAGGTCGAATGTTCAATACGCCCTATTTATCGCTTATCACTTATTACTAAACATTAAAAGTTGGCGCGGGTTTGTTTGCTTTGATGTCCCCACCAAGACAGCAGTGATACTAGAACTGCGCCTAGAATCATTAGTCCTACAGTCGTTAGCCACTGCGCGCCAGTCGGGTAGTGCCAAGGCATGACATTATGAGTCGTCTCGCTATTGAGCGTACCGAGTGCATCCACTTTCCATGGCCAAACTTTGACTAAAGAGCCGGCGATAAAGCCTGTTAATAAAGCTAGAGTCGCTTGATAATACTTTGATAACAGCCACTTGAGCAGTCGGGTAAAGAGTAGCAATCCCGTCAGCATGCCTGCCATTAAGGTAAAAATAACGGTCAAATTAAAGGTATCTACCGCTTCTAGCACCGCATCATAAGCGCCCATGAGCAGTAAGATAAATGAGCCTGAAATACCAGGCAGAATCATCGCACAAATCGCAATCGCTCCGGCAAAAAACAAGTACGGCAAGCTTGGCGTAGCAGAAGATATCGGTAACTGGCTAATAAAGACTGCAATGAGTAATCCTGCGATAAATAAGCTTGCGCGCGCCGCCGTCCAGCGCTTAATCTCGCTCAATAAGATCACGACAGTAGCGACAACTAAGCCGAAGAAAAACGACCAAATAAGTAAAGGTTGATTGTCTAGTAAGTACTTAATCATGCCGGCTAAAGTGGCAAAGCTAGTCACGATACCTAATAGCAAAACCAATAAAAAAGTCGCATCAACTTGTCGCCAGACGGCAAGCAAGCCTTTGATGCCGCCATCAGCACGAAACACTTGCCAAAGACTCGGCCCAATACTACCCAAAGCGTTGATTAGGCGCTGATAAATACCCGCGATTAAAGCGATAGTACCGCCCGAGACGCCAGGAACGATGTCAGCGGCGCCCATGGCCATGCCCTTTATGTAGACACCAAAGAGCGACTTAGGTTGAGCTGATTTATCAAAGGAAGAGGCGTTAGGCCGATGGGTGGGCGGCGTATTTGGCTGCGGTGAGGGTGATGTCATTATTGACATTCCTTATAACAATGAAACAGCTAAAGAGGATTGATACACTTACGGAGGCGGCATTTAGCGTCCGAGGTACTGCGACTGCGATCTACAAACTACAAAAATGCTCATACGCTAAGCCAAGTGCTGATGTTGGCCGAGCGTGACGAGCTAAATGGACGATAAAGGAACTTGCCCCATTTTATACTTAGTAGACTTAGGACACCGGCGATAGTTCAGGATAGCCAAGCGCGTAGAGTACGCCTTCTAGTCCGGTGACATTGACTGCAGCATCGGCGCGGGCTTGGACGATAGGCTTAGCGTTATAGGCGACGCCTAAATCGGCAAGCGCCATCATCGGTAAATCATTAGCGCCATCACCCACACAGACCACTTGCGTCATCTCAATACCTAAGCGCTCAGCGGTCTGCTGAACGATGGCCGCTTTTTTATCACCATTGACGATAGGCAATTGAATATGACCGGTGACTTCGCCTTCTTCTATATCCAAAAAGTTGGCATGCACCTCATCGATACCGAGGCGCTCAGCGACATAATCAGCGAAGTAGGTAAAGCCGCCTGAGACGAGTATCGTATGATAGCCAAGAGCCTTTAGCGCAGTGATTGTAGTATGAGCGCCGGTAGAGATCTTCAGACGCGCACAAATCTCATCGAGCACTGTCGTTGGAATGCCTTCAAGCAGTGCGACTCGTCTGGCAAAAGACTCATCAAAATCGATCTCACCGCGCATAGCCGCCTCAGTGATGGCCTCAACTTCTGCTCCAATACCTGCAGTTTTGGCCAGCTCAACGATGACTTCTTGCTCAATGAGCGTGGAGTCCATGTCAAAACAAGCCAACTTGTGCGTGCGTAGCATGTGACCGATAGATAAGATATGACAGTCGACTAAATTCTCGCTATCTAAGCTTGGCGTGACTTCGTTGTCCGTACTTTCATTTTCTGAACTTTGATTATCAGTGCTTTGATTATCAGTATAGTGCTGAGCCAAGTCACGACGCAGACGGGTCGTTAACTGATCGTCGATGATATGCGCTGCGGCCACCTTTTTGGCCGGATGCATTAAGGTATCTGTCGCCGGTACTAGCAGATAGCGGAACACTTGTGCAGGGACAAACGCCGATTGAGTGGTGTCTTGTGTTTGAGCATTAGCAGCGGCGTCGCTTGTGGCGACATTGACATCAACCTCAATAAAGTTCGCCTCAGCATCTTCGGCTACCGTGACCAAATGCCAGCTTGGCTGCTCATCCACCCAAGATTGTACATAGTTATGGATATCTAGCGCCGGCACATGGGCGGGTAGCACCACAATCAAAGCAAACACCGGTAGCGACTGCAAGGCATCAAAGTCGCTCAAGCTTGTGCCACTAGGTAGCAGCGCGGCGACAGAATCGACGGCTTGTTGCCATGCTTTGCTGTCTTTTGGTAACGAGTAAGGCGTATTTTTTGGCATGGCTAAATTGTCCCTTGTATGCACAGATAAGATTAGGAATAATAACAGCTTTAGTACGCTAAGCCTATATGTGAGGCACAAACTATCTAGCATGCAAAAAAGCCTCATGGCAGACGCAAAGGTGGCCAATAGCGCTAAATAGCTCGCTAATTTAACGACAGCAAAATGGATGAAAGTTTAGGCTTAAACCTTAGAGCATTAAATTTATTATTGCCATAAACTATGATAGCCGTGATGATGATATAGTAGCTATAAGCGCGTTAGCGTTCGGCGATAAAACTGAGCTTGCCAAGCACCAGTTAGCTTATCTATAGAGCCGTTAGCCGCTACTTGACCTTATGCTTTTCCTAAAACGATCACAAAACGATAGACAGTGTCGTTTTTCATTCTTTCTTATAAAAAAGTTTACTCTACCATGACTTATTTAGCGCCGCGGCAAGGATTGTTTGCCATCATAATCTTGATTAGTTTTTGTTTGCAAACCTTACTGTTAGTCATTAGTACTGATCAGCAGTTGAGCAACAGTCGTCAGCTAAAAGGCGAGCAGATGGTCGCTCAGCTTATCGATGAGGCGCGCTTGTCTTTAGAGAATCAAGACCGGGTCAGCCTGAGCGTTATCGCCAATCGCTATACTAGTGAGCAAGATGTCACGCGATTGGTCATTAAAGATAACAACGATGAGGTGTTAGTGCCCGTAGGTAATGCGCCTATGCAACAAGGCAATACGATTAGCCAAATAGCGACTAATGGCGATGCGGTGATCGGTAGCGTCGCGCTCACCTTAAAGGACATCAGCAAAGGTGAGATTATCACCATGCAGTGGCCGTTTGTGATTGGCTCGATGATTTTGCATTTATTGCTATTATTGGTTTATAGCTATGTTGCGCGGCCGACAAAAGAGCAGATCAGCGCGCTAAGTCAAGATATAGAAGATGTGCATCGTGAGCAGTATGCGCGCCGAGCGCAGGCTCATAGCCGTTATCCTGATGAGATCAGTCAGCAAAGCGAGACTGAGGCTTATGCGCAAGCCGCGCTTGATGACAGCGCTAGTGCGTTAGCAAATACTAAAGCCGCCGCAGTCAATACGGCAACTATACATAGTGAGCTGAATGCTTATCTCAAGTCTCAGCAATCAGCGGACACTCACTCAACCGATACTCACTCAGCCAGCAGCAGTGCCGCTCAAAGTAATGAGAGCGCGGCGCGCGCTTCTAGTCCGGACCAAGCGCAGCATGACGCGGATACCACTCAAAGTCATACAACCGATATGGCAAGCGCCAAAGGGTATGATGCGGCTAAACCTAGCGCGCAGGGCTCTAGTTTATCTTCTTCTCGCACCCTTGAGACGGTAAGTGTACATATTAGCTTTCATGACGAGTACAACATGCTCGAGCTTTTAGCGCCAGAGACGCGTGTGCCTTATCTAGCCTTATGTACTCAGCTCCTGCAGCAAGCTTTGACTGAACTGTTAAAGCAGCCTTTATTATTAGGAATTAGCGCGGTCAATGAGCCGCACTTTGATGAAAATGGCGCTATAGCGGTGCTCAAAGCAGATAATAGCCACGCAAAAGTAGCACTGGCCGGAGTCATGCTAGGCAAGCTGTATTTGATGCTTAATAAAATCATTCATGATAAGCATATTGAGCTGTCTCGCTTTGCGCTACCGGCAAAAGTAGGCGTCAGTGATGAAGCGCGAGCAGAAGCGATGACTCAGCTGCTCGCGAGCGTCGGCAAAAAAGAGCAGATGCTTATATTACTGCCTCAAGTAGGTCTAAAACAGATCGCAAGCTACGTGCAGGTACAAAGCGTCAAGCGCCCAACTACAGTCTATGAGCGTGAATGTGCGATATTTGATGGAGGTAATGATGCTATGATGCAGCGCTTAGCCGATGTGCGCAACTCAGTGCTGATGACAGAAAGTGAAGCTTAAATCGCCTAGAGAATAAAAATCAGTACCGAATCAGTACCGAGATAAAATGCGCTTAATGACGAAAAGCATTGACAAGACACTTTAGAGACTTTATAAGGCATATATAAAGTGAATGATTTTGAATTTTTGGTACAAATAATAGGAGTTTGTCATGAGTGATCCTGATATTGATGATTTTGATGATGAATTTGCCGATGACGACGATGCAAAGATGGTAGAAGAGGCTGAGACCAGTGTCCGTACGCGTCTGAGCAGTTTAGAGAAGCGTCGTCTCATTGATAATTTATTAGAAGAAAAGCGTCTAGCAAAAGCGCTAAAAGACGACTTAGAAGATGATGGCGATGATGATCTCGACGACGACTGGGACGACGACTGGGATAATGACGAGGTCTAGCTCTCGCGCCCTTTGCTAAAAGGGCAACACACTGAGCTAACATAAGACAACGCTAGTCGTGCTAAGCGGATACCGCTTAATATAGAACCTCCTAATCGAGTAATAGCGTTAAAATTCGGCAGCCAAACGACAAGGAAGCGCGCCATGAGTAGCAACCCATTGAGCTTTGATCAATTACTAGATTTTTTGGATAACCAAGAGAGCCTCTACGTGCTCGATAGTATCGCCACCCATGGGTTTTTGACCGCTACGGTGATCGGTCGTCCACTGCCTAACTGGTTGGATGCGCTATTTGATGGTCAAGCGGACAAACTACCAGAGAACGTAGTAGATGGCGTAAAACGCTGGCGTCAAGCTATCCTCGCTGAGCTCAAAAATGAGCAGCCCATTGAGCTGCCATTTAACGAAGATGCGCAGGATGAAGACACGGCGATGGACTTCTCTGAGGAGTCAGATATCGTCGCTTGGTCGATAGGGTTTGTCGATGCGATGTATGCTGATGAAGCTGAGGACTGGTTTGAGAACGAAGAGACAGCTGAAGATGTCGCTGTTTTAACCTTGCCTATGGTCGTATTCAGCGGCATCGACGATGAAGATGAAGAGCTGACACAAATGCGCAGCGATGATAAGAAAATGGCGCAAATGGCCAATAGTATCGAAGGTAATTTGACTGAGCTGTTTTTATTATTTCATACCAATGATTAACAGGGCTATTCCATGACCGTGCAACTCTCCAACCTTGAGCATTTACCAGGCTATCGTATTACTGAGCGCTTAGATGTCGTCTATGGTAGTACCGTGCGCTCAAAGCATGTCGGTAAAGACTTATTTTCTGGTCTAAAAAACATCGTTGGCGGCGAGCTGACCGCTTATACTGAGCTACTAGAAGAGTCGCGCCAAGAAGCGATAGATCGTATGGTGGTCAAAGCTGAAGCGTTGGGCGCTGATGCTATAGTCGGACTACGGTTTTCGACGTCTAGTATCGCCCAAGGCGCTTCTGAGCTATTTGTCTACGGCACTGCCATCAAAGCAGTACCCGAGGAGCAGCCATCATCCAATCCGTATCCTAGCGATACGGGTTATCAGTCTTATCAAGCGCCTAATAACCAAGGCCAGCCAACAGCAACCAACCCTCCTGCAGATGACTTACCACGCTTTAATCCTTTTGGTGAGTAGTGCCTTTTCATACAATTAAGTCATACCGCTAAGCTGTCAGACTTTTATCACTAGAGATGGGTTATGAATAACTCTTTAACGCAAATGCTGATCAACTATGCGCCGCTACTGATTTTGTTTGTCGTCGGCTGGTTCTTTGGTACACGCCATGAGCGCCAGCATTTAGGACGTTTATCAGTAGCAGAAAAAGAGCTGAGTCATATTATCGTCTCAAGTGAGCGTTTTTATCGCCCCAAGTTACAAGCGAATAGTGAAGGCGAGCTTGTGCTTGGCAGCGTGGTCATCGCGCAAGACTACTTCAAAATGGTCATCGCCAAAGTGCTGAGCTTATTTGGCAAAAACTTAACCACTTACGAGACACTACTCGACCGAGCTCGCCGAGAAGCGCTCGTGCGTATGCGTACCCAAGCGCATAGCAAAGGCTATAATCACGTCTATGGTTTGCGCTTAGAGGTCACGAATGTCAATCAGCTCGGCAGTATGGTCGAAGCGATTGCTTACGGTACGGCGGTCATCAGCAGCGACAGTCTCAAATAATCCTCTGCTAGTATCAGTTGTTTCGTCGCTTCATTCATAAATCACGGTTGAACCAAACCTCTTATCTGCGACAACTACTGTCTAATCATATCCTCGTTTTTATTATTAAAAAACAAAAGCCTATTATTGACTGGCAAGTAGTCGAAACTGAGCCATGAGTTTATGCTTGTACCGTTATACTCATTTATAACGTTATTTTTCGGCCTAAATAGGTCTTCACTACATGGAAGTAGTTATGGAAAGTGTTCAGCTAGTCACCTTTGTCAATTCAGTCGTCATTCCTATTTGTCTATTTTTGATTATGATGGGCATGGGTCTGACCTTAGTCGTAAATGACTTCAAACGCGTAGTAAAATTCCCTAAAGCGGTGAGTATAGGTTTAGCCAATCAGCTTATCATGCTACCGCTTATCGGCTTTGCTCTTGCCAATATTATGCCGCTACGTCCTGAATATGCGGTAGGCGTCATGTTACTAGTGCTATGTCCGGGCGGCACCACCTCCAATCTGTTCACTTTTTTGGCCAAAGGCGATGTGGCGTTATCAGTGACTATGACCGCCATTGCTAGCGTTATTACTGTCTTTACCATTCCTATCGTACTGAGCTTTTCGCTGGTTTACTTTATGGGTGCAGGTACTGAATTTCAGCTACCTATTGTCAAAACTATGATTTCACTCTTTGTGATTACTATTCTGCCTATTAGTATTGGTATGATAATTAAACGCTATAAGCCAAAACTCGCCGACAGCTCGCAAGTGCTGGTTTCTAGATTTGGGGTAACATTTTTGGCGATGCTCGTGGTGTTTTTGAGCTATGTGCAACGCGATATCATCGTTGACGCTTTTGTGAATACAGGGCCTGTTTCGTTAATTCTTAATCTAGTTACTATGGCGCTCGGCTACTTCTCCAGTAAGCTATTAGGCTTAAACTTAGCGCAAAGAACCTCTATTACCATGGAAGTGGGACTACAAAACAGTACGCTGTCGATCTTTATGGCGCTAACGCTATTGTCTAACTATGATATGTCGATGACGCCAGCGATCTATACGCTGATTATGTTCTTCACCGCCGGCATCTTGGTCAAGGTATTTAGTGGTAAAGCCAAAAAGCAGCAAGCAGCTTATGCCTAAGCAATAAATGATCGAGACAAGGTAAAATAAAAATCTCATGACCAAGCGATAGTACTGGTCATGAGATTTTTTATAAGTAACGGTTAGCATCAGTCCCTTTAAGCAAGCCTTAGGAGACTTTTAGCGCTTGCGACCGTTAAGCCTTGCTAACTTGTTAGACTTATCCTCAGCGCTTTCTTCGCGAACTTTAGCCACATCAAACAAGAAGGTACGGTTTTTAAGCACCGCCACAAACACCACACCGCCAACAGTATTACCAGCTAATACGACTGCCAAAAATAGTAAATAATCTAATATACCCACAGTAGTGCCGTACATTAAGGCGGCGAATACTTCGATATTGCCAACGATGCTGTGATGCAGACCCAAAAAGCCAATGCTCCCTGTGATCAGTGTCACAAGGACGATGCGACTAATGGTATCGCGCGCGGAGGTCACAAGCCAGGCGGCAATGCCCATCATCCAGCCGGCGAGTACTGCGCTGCCAAAGATGACCCACCACTCAAAGCCTAAAACATGCTCGGCATAAGCATTGATAGCGCTTACGGTAAATAGATCCATATTAAGGCCTAGGCCAATCATCAAAGCGGCAAACAGACAACCGCCGACGACATTACCCGCGATAACGATGCCCCAAAGTCGCAGCAATTTATGCAAAGGCTCGATTTTATTGAGCACAGGCAAGCTCAGTAGGGAGGTTTGCTCAGTAAATAATAACGACTGTCCAATAACGACAATAATAAAGCCAATCGGATACAGTAAGGAGGACAGTACCATAGCGTAGTCATCCGGTACGACACCCTTGAGCAGGGCGAAGGCAGACAAAATCACAAAAAAGCTAATGCCAATCTCTAACCCCGCAGTAAAGGCGCTGGTAAATAACGAGCCTAACGAGCGTCCAAAAGTTTCTTTGGCATCGATGAACTGCTCGACTAAGATACTCGCTGAGCTTTTGGCTTTACTTAAGTTGTCGTCGCTAGCGACTTTTTTGATAGTTTCTTTTTCTTCCTGAGTGAACTCTTCTGGGAAGTCTTCATCGCTGAGATTTTCGGTGATATCATTGCTAGGCGCGCTATCGTCGACATCCTGTGACGAATTTTCTTTGTCAGTATTAGCATCATCTTTGACGCTGCCATCGACGTCATCATTAACTTTATCTTCGCTAGCTTCTAGAGGCTCTTTATCGGTCGCTACCGTATCAGAATCTGTACTGTTTCTCTCTATATCGTGCTGACTTTGAGAATCTAAAGTGTCGTTTGCTAAGTCTTGGGATTTATCATTATTTTGGGGCACGGCAGGCTCGCTATTTTGTATGGCTAGTAACAGTATTGTGAATATACTTAATGTTCAATGTGCTTCATTCTTAATATCTCAGTGTTAATCTTTTAGTGTCATTATTTTAGTATTAAGCCGTTGCGGTAAAAGTGATATGCTCCATTATATTTAGGTTTAGACGGATTGCTGTTGTTGATTGTTTAGGGCGTGTTGAACATTCGACCATGGCACTGACAGAGACTATTTTTTAGGCGATTTGCAGATAAAAATGGTAAGTTTAGTTGTTCTAAGCGTCTATTTTTATCAATAAAGTGGCAAAAAATAGTCCTGTCCCTGTTGTTGTCGTGAGGGCTGATGCTAAAATCGCCCTAGTCGTTGCGACTGTTTAAATAAAATCAGCTAACCAATGCAATAAGCATTACCTGCAATTTTAACGACGACTAGAACACAGCTTTGATAAACTAGTAGCGATCAGCAGTGCGCATTTGTGAATGTTCAACACGCCCTAATAAGAATTAATAATAGCGCTGAAATCTGCGCCGATAAATCACCTTAACGCTAACAAAATAAACCTATCTGCGTTAAAATCACTCTATTCGTTATTAACCCTATATTTATACCTATTTTTTACCTTCATTATTAATAAAAGACCAGGCCACTATGAGCAATTCTAATACTAACACCAACCTAACCCAGTCTATCCAAGCCGCGCTAAGCCAATTAGAGAACGCTTATAACCCAAGCGCAGTAGAAGCGGGCATGTATCAAGGCTGGGAAGAGAGCGGTTATTTTCAGCCAACCTTTGATAAAGATGAGTCGTTCTCTATCGCGCTGCCACCGCCAAATGTCACGGGCTCGCTGCATATGGGACATGGGTTTAACAACGCAATCATGGATGCGCTGACGCGTTATCACCGCATGGATGGCGACAATACGCTGTGGCAGCCGGGTACGGATCACGCCGGTATCGCCACCCAAATGGTGGTTGAGCGTCGTCTCAACGCTGAGGGTATCCGTCGCCATGATTTAGGCCGCGATGCTTTTATTGATAAAATTTGGGAGTGGAAGGAAGAGTCGGGCGATAATATTACGACTCAGATTCGTAGGCTTGGCAGCTCAGTCGACTGGTCGCGTGAGCGTTTTACCATGGATGACGGTCTGTCCAATGCGGTCAAAGAAGTGTTCGTACGTCTGTTTGACGAAGGTCTTATCTATCGTGGTAAGCGTTTGGTTAATTGGGACCCTAAGTTCCAAACCGCGCTGTCAGATCTTGAAGTCGAAAACCATGATGAAAAAGGTAACCTTTGGCATTTTCGCTATCATTTCACGGATAAAGACCTAACGACCCAAGATGGCAAAAACTATCTAGTCGTTGCCACCACCCGTCCTGAAACGCTCCTTGGCGATACTGCTGTCGCGGTCAATCCGAGCGATGAACGTTACGCACATTTAGTGGGCAAGACCATTACTTTGCCAATCACAGGGCGCATCGTTCCTATCGTCGCCGACGATTATGTCGATATTGAGTTTGGTACCGGCTGCGTAAAAATCACGCCTGCCCACGATTTTAATGACTACGAATTAGGCCGTCGTCATGAGCTGCCGCTGATTAATGTATTGGATGCCCATGCCAATATCTTGCCACAGATGGAAATCTACCCTGATTTGCAAACGCGTGAGCCTAACTTGGAGACAACGCCAAGCGACCACGCAGGCGATAGCTACGCAGGTCTCGAGCGCTTTACCGCCCGTGTCAAGATGGTAGCACAAGCGCAAGAAGAGGGCTGGCTAGATAGTATTGAAGATTACGAGCTTAAAGCGCCGCGCGGCGATCGTAGCGGCGTCATCGTCGAGCCGTGGTTGACCGATCAATGGTATGTGGCAGTCAATAAACTGGCTGGTCCTGCGATCGATGCGGTCGAGAATGGCGATATTGAGTTCGTCCCCGCGCAGTACAAAAACATGTATATGGCGTGGATGACCGACCTGCAAGACTGGTGCATCAGTCGTCAACTATGGTGGGGTCATCGTATCCCAGCGTGGTATGACGATGCGACGGGTGAGATCTATGTCGCCCGAGATGAGGCGGAAGTTCGCACTAAATATAACTTAAGTGACGATATCAAACTGCGCCAAGACGATGACGTGCTCGATACTTGGTTTAGCTCAGGACTATGGACCTTTAGTACACTAGGCTGGGCTGATCCGGCTGCCGATAAAAAGGTGCTTGAGACTTTCCACCCAACTAGCGTGCTGGTGACAGGCTTTGACATTATTTTCTTCTGGGTCGCGCGCATGATTATGCTGACCATGCACTTCGTGAAAAACGACGATGGCACGCCGCAAGTACCGTTTAAGACCGTTTATGTCCATGGTCTCGTCCGTGATGGCCAAGGACAAAAAATGTCCAAATCCAAGGGTAACGTGCTCGACCCAATCGATATCATCGATGGTATTGATTTGGAAACGCTAGTAGAAAAACGCACCAGCAATATGATGAACCCAAAAGACGCGGCGAAGATTGAGAAGCAAACGCGTAAAGAGTTCCCAGAGGGTATCCCAGCCTACGGTACCGATGCGCTGCGCTTTACCTTCACCTCCCTTGCCAGTACGGGTCGCGATATCAACTTTGATCTGAAACGCGTTGAGGGCTATCGTAACTTCTGTAATAAAATCTGGAACGCCAGCCGTTTTGTCCTCATGAACTGTGTCGATAAAGAGGGGAGCGCGCTGCCTATTGACCAAACGGCTAACCCTGACGTATGGGAATTACCAGAAAAATGGATCATGAGCCGTCTGAACTCTAGCATCAAAGACATTCATCAGCATTTCGCCCAGTATCGTCTCGATATGGTCAGCCATGATATCTATGAGTTTATCTGGAACGAGTACTGTGACTGGTACGTTGAGCTTGCCAAAGCCAGTCTCAATGATGACTCGGTGTCTGACGAGCGTAAAGCGCAAATCCGCTATGTACTACTGCACGTGCTAGAGACGGCACTACGTTTTACCCATCCAATCATGCCGTATCTGACCGAAGAGATCTGGCAAACCATTGCGCCACTGCTAAATCGCAAAAACACCGACAGCATCGTCATCGCTGACTACCCGCAAACCGATAGCGCGCTGATTAGCGAGCAAATCGAGTCTGATATGGACTGGCTACAAGAGCTGATCGCTAGCGTCCGTAATATCAGAGGCGAGATGAAACTCGGTAACGCGGTGCGCTTGCCTGTGCTACTACAAAATATCTCTAGTGAAGAAGAGCAGCGCCTATCGCGCATTGCCAATCAATTTAAGGCATTAGCGAAAGTGGAGAGCTTAACCCTTCTAAAAGACGGTGATGAGGCGCCACTATCGTCATCGAGCATGGTTGGCCAGCTACGCGTCCTTGTACCCATGAAAGGGCTGATTGACCCAACTGCTGAGCTAAAACGTCTGGGTAAATCTTTTGATAAGCTACAAAAGCAAGCCGAAGGTATCGCGCGTAAGCTAGGTAATGAAGGCTTTGTCAGTAAAGCACCTGCGGAAGTGGTCGATGCTGAGAAAGCGAAACTGGCTGAGTTAGAAGGTCAGATTAAGACTATGGCGGGGCAGATGGAGGAGTTGAAAGCGCTGTAATTAAATTATAAATATCTATAGTAATAAAAAACGCTGTCACAATAGTGATGGCGTTTTTTATTGTCTGTATGGCAATATGTCTATCGCGCATGATTCTTTGCTGCCATTCGGGGGTGCTACTGCAGGTCTAAATGCTGATGGACAGTACGACCATATTAAGGACAGTGTGATTCCAACCTTTTCTATGCCAATATTGGTATATGGCTGTTCATGTGGGTGGCGGTAGAGTGATTGTTAGGGTATGTCGTTGTTTAAGATGACTTCTTACTATCCATTCATCGAATAGTAGTCGTATTTATATGATAAAACTGAAAATTTGTGTATTATTACTTGAAAGGCAGTAAGTTAAGCTGAGTAAGGAAGGTTTCGTGAGTAAAACACCAGTGGAAGTGTCCGAGGTTTAGAAAGCCAAGCTAGCTGTAATGAAAGCGTAACAATTGAATGCGTTATAGAATAGGATGATCATACGCTTCCTATGTAATACTATTAGTACTTTATAACTAGGGAAATAAATGTGAATAGTTCTAAGAGACAATATGTATCAGAGTTTGCCCTACATTTTTACTCTAATAGATGGGTGCTCACGCCATCAAATCAACTAATGTCTGATAGCAAGATATCAGATAATGATTCCAAAGATGTTTTTAATAGTTCACATATATATTTGATTACAAAATTGCCTAAACTGTCCTTTTCTAAAGCTGAATATAGTAATGAAAATCAAAAAATTTATGGAGAAGTTCTATATAGAAAAAAAGGTAGCGTTTGTGAAAGTAATTTTGAAATGCCTTTTCAGTTTGCTGATGATGCAACATCTATAAGAATTTCAGACTACCCTCATAGAGAGCTTCAAATGATCAATGATGAGGGTAATGAAGTTCGTTATATTCCTGCTAATATACTTACTCCATATATTGGGTGGTGTACAAATAATCCCGATTTAAGAGACTTAGAGGTTCTATACATTGGTAAGTCATATTCAGAAAAAAAGAATAGAAATATTACAGACCGCCTCAAAAACCATTCTACGTTACAGAAGATATTAGCAGAAGTTGCTTATAATGACCCTGATGACGAGGTATATATAATAGCTATGGAGTTCAATCCCTCTGCTTTTATCTCTCAAATTGATGGTAGAAATAAGGACGTATTAATCGATGATGAAAAAGTTGATCTTAATAGATTTAAAAAAATTTCTGAAAGCAATATATCTAAAGAAGCAGAAGTTAGTTTGATTGAAGCAGGACTAATCCGCTATTTCCAACCTTCGTATAATAAGACCTATAAATATAACTTTCCGAGTCAGGACTATAAAATTTTAGAAGAGTGTCTAAATCTTGACTTCACAGGCTTAGTAGTTGAAATAAATACAGAAGAGTTAAGCTGTCGTTTATTTTCTAATACAGCTAAGCCATCAGGCATTCATTTTTGTCAATTTAACTTATCTGATCCAGAGGTAAGGCAAGGGTTTTTCGAAGCTATTTTTGATTCAAATTCACCTAATGTCGTTAATTAAGTTTGTTGTTGATGAGTACAAATTATGAGGTTTAAACCAAGAAACTTGAAAGCTATTGCTAATCTAGTAACTGGAGATGAAGGTCATTTTCCTTATCGTTCTAGTAGCTATATAACAGAGTTTTTTGAAGAATGTGACCTAGATTTTGTACATGATGGTTCTACTCGTAAGTATTGGGTAGCTGAAAGATTAGAAGAGCTTCTATGTGAGCCATCTGATGCAGCTAACACTTTACCAAATCGGTTTTTAAATTTTTTACAGGTCTTAATGCATAAGTCTGATGCACATTTAGATGATCCAGATCGTTCGAAAGCGCTTGATGAGTTGAATAAACCACTTTCTCGTGAAGGTTTCGAAGCTTTTTATGGAGAAGATGATTTACTCTACGTTCGTCATAATGCTACGAAGAAAATCTCTACCTATGCTTCTACACCTCATAGACCCTTCACTTCTAAAGAACAGGAAAAATATTTGCAACTTACTGAGTACTTGAGTAGTTGTTCTGAAGATCAGCTGATAGAAGAAGTCTTACTACCTTTATTTCGACAATTAGGCTATCAGCGCATCACCGCAGCAGGTCATAAAGATAAATCTCTTGAGTATGGCAAGGATATTTGGATGCGTTATGTTTTGCCTACGCAACATGTATTGTATTTCGGTATACAAGTCAAAAAAGGAAAGCTTGATTCAGCAGGAGTTACTAAAACATCTAATGCAAACGTCGCTGAAATTTATAATCAATTGTTAATGATGCTCGGTCATGAGATTTTTGACCCTGAAACTAGTAAAAGGGTATTAGTCGACCATGCTTTTATTATAGCTGGTGGAGAAATTACTAAACAAGCTAGAAATTGGCTGGGTAATAAACTGGATGCATCAAAAAGAAGCCAAATTCTTTTCATGGACAGAGACGATATACTAAATCTTTATGTAGTAAGCAGCCTTAATGTACCAATTAAAGATAATGGTACAGAAGCTATAATAATCTCAGATGAACTACCGTTCTGATATTGTTTTATAACCTCCCATCTTAGGAACACCATGAACCATCTCACCGTCGGACAACGCGCACCTCTAAGCAACCTTGCTATTGACGATACCGCACCAATCACGCTTAAGTTTACTCGCCAAAGTCCAATAGAGATGGACATCAGCTGCTTTGCCTTAGACGCAGCGGGCAAACTGATCAATGATGATTACATGGTGTTTTACAATCAGCCAACCTCACCGTGCGGGCAAATCAAGCTCACCCATTATGAGTCGCAACCAACGGCGAGTAAGGGCATCCAAGCCGAGTTTGAAGTGAACTTATCCAAACTGTCGGATAATATAGACAGCTTGTTTTTTGTGTTATCAGCCGACACCCCGCTCAATCAAATTCAATCGTTAGAGATTGGTATTTGGCAGCAATCGCAAAAAGCACAGGCAGAATATCAAGCAGCAGACTTTGCCCAGCAGCAAGCCAGTATGCTGATGCAGCTTTACCGCAAGAGTGGCGTGTGGCGAGTGTCTAACGTCGCGCAAGGCTTCAATGGTGGACTTGCCGCCATCGTGCAGCATTTCGGTGGCGATGTAGAAGAGGGTAGCCCGACAGCAGCAGACGTAACGGCAACGCCAGTGCAAGCAAAACCATCGTTAGAGAAGGTCATGTTAGACAAAGCGCCAAAACTGGTCAACCTCGCCAAAAAAGCCACGATATCGCTTGAGAAACGCCAATTGCAGCAACTAACGGCAAAAGTGGCACTGGTGTTAGACGCCTCAGGCTCAATGAATAGACAATACAAAAAAGGTCGCGTGCAGGAGGTGGTCAATCGCCTATTGCCATTGGCAGTGAACTTCGATGACGACCAAGCGTTAGACTGTTGGGCGTTTGCCCGAGATCCGCAGTATTTAGGCGAGATTGGACTGAGCAACTATGACGGTTTCATTGACAACGCTCATGGCGGCTGGCGCAAATGGGCACTTGGCCCGCGCATCAATAACGAAGCAGAGGTCATGAAGGCCGTGACTGAGTTTTATCAAAAGGACGGCTTAGACGTGCCTATCTACGTGCTATTTATCAGTGATGGCGGGGTGAATGACAATCGCGGTATCACGAGAGTCATGACGGAAGCGGCGAAACTCCCGATATTTTGGCAGTTTGTGGGCTTGGGTGGTCGTGGTTATGGTATTCTCAAAAAACTAGACGACATGACAGGGCGCGTGATTGATAATTGCGACTTTTTTGAACTCGATGATTTGGACGATATCAGCGAAGAAGCCTTGTATGAAAACATGCTAGAAGAGTTCCCAAGTTGGCTCAAAGAAGCCAAGCAACTTGGTATCGTGCAGCAATAATCTTATTATTCTATTATCATCAAATAAAAAAACCTCCACAGCAAAACGATAGCGGTTTTTTATGGTTCAAAAAATTCTACTAGCTTTTGCTGCCAATCTGCTTTACTAAATTGTCTTAAATTTATTGCCTTTTCTACTTTAAACAAGCTTTTCATCCACTGTTTAAGCCAGTAACTTATTATGAGTTTTTCGTTGCTAATAGCTTCAAGGTAAAGGCCATATATTGTATTTTTTAGCGAATGCACGCCAAATAGTGTACCTAAGTAATGCATATACGTATTAACACATTCTATATCACCATCATGGAAACGCTCAAAAAAGTACGAATAGTCATTAAACTTTCTAGGTGTAAAATGAAAATTTTTGTCATTGATCTCTTGCGCCCATAGATTGACGTTTTTATAGTTTTGGACATCACAGTAGATAGGGTGAACCATTGCTGCATCTAGATTGTCTAGAACGACACGAAAGTATCCATACTCTATTCCAATGACTTCATAGCTTTGTCCAGGGTTTAAAAACGCGACATTATAGTCGTCGTTATCTAATTTTTCATGTACATTATTTCTAGCAATAATTAGCATCCTGACCCCTATTGAGCATACTTTTGCTTTACTATAGTTTGATAGTTGACTTAGTGCACATTATAAAAAACCGCCACAGTAAAACGATAGCGGTTTTTTATTATTCAAGATATCTTAACTTCTAAAATGCCTACAGCACCCACAGCGATTGATATTGCTCATCATTCAACGTCACGATATCGATGTCGGCTAGCATCTCGCGCAGTTCTTGCCATTTATTTCCATCAGGCATGATCGGCGTGATCAATCTGCCTAACGTATTATCAATAATCGCATCCATCAGCGCGTCCGCCTCAGTTTTACTATAGTCATAATACATGCGGCGCGCAGACTCAGGCTCACTTTTACAGTGTTCTGTCATCTGATTGGTGACTTGGATAAAGGTATCTATCGCGTCCTTTTTTGCGCTATAGATCTCATCAGTCGTTAGAATCTCTAACGCTGAGAAGTTCGGATAAGGGGACAGGTTCTGATCGATAAACGTAAAGTCTAACCCTTCATGCGTCGCTTCAACCCCTTCAAAGTTATAAAAGCACAACCATGCACCATCGAGGTTTGGGTCTTCTTGCAGGTTTTTTATATGATAAAAGTCCTTTTGTACAAAGCTCACATTGTCACGACTGATACTAAAGCCGTTTTTCTTGGCATAGCGCGCTAATATCTCAAAGCCAATACGATTGGTTTTTTCTTCAGCGGCAGGGGTGCAAATGCGAATCGGTTGATTGTTTTTTAATTTATCCATGCTGGATTGCTGCATCAATATGCCGCCATCGGTCTCAAAAAAGCAGCCCAGCGCACGCAGATTAGGCGCATAATGCTCAAACAGATGGATCGGCTCATTTACATGCAGATCGATACTTTGGTTTTGCAATTCAGCAAAGCCATCATAATGATCGTCAGGCTCAATGATGGTGATATCCAGCCCTGCTTGCTCATGTGCGCCCGTGGTCACACCCGCGATAAAGGGCAGGTGGTCAGGGTTCAAAAACCATTCGAGGGTGAGGGTCAGTTTGGTGGTCGACTGCATGGTTGTTTCCTTTTTAATGATAGAAAACAATCAGACTGATGCTGTTTAAATAAAACAAAAAAGGCAAAACAAGAAAGGCAAAATCTCAACATGTAAGGCGCTATCAGATCAGCGAATCAGGTAGAGGTTTCTCTTATTTATAGACTGCTTAGGGTCTGTCATGCTTGTTTCCTACGTCAGTGCTAACTGCTTCAGGTTCACGGGTGTGTCTCAGCGATGGTTTTAACAATCGTTACAAGGTTAAAAGCAAAGCACCCCGACAAGATTGAGTGGTGCTGCATTATTTTTGATCAGTACTGCTAATGAATCCGTACTGCGAATGGCTATTATCGATAGCTACTGCATCATCATAGACGACTTGTAAGCGGTGATGCAAGCGTATCAGGAATGACAATGAATGGCATTCATACATCTATTAGCTACTTTAACTGACAACTCACCCTTAGTATCCTTAGTATCTAAAATTAAGTTTTAGCTATAGTCGATTCTAAATAAAATAGAGACATAGTTTTTCAAGGCGGAACTGGTATAAATTTTACTGGCGTGCTGTGCCTACGCATACAGAGGCTGCATAAAATTCATCCCAGTCCCGCTGTATCGTTTTTATAATGAACTCACTATACCTAGGGCAAAGTACCGCTACCGCCTCAAGCCGTAGCGGTTTTTTTATGTCAGTAAGAAAGGGGGAACAAGTTCGACCACCTTAATACTCGCAAACTAACCATCATGTAGCGAGGCTTATAAACACTCCGTACACTTGTTAGTCTTATTAATACATAATATGATTGATATAAATGATATATTGAACGCATAATTATGTAAGTCTTGAGGTAGTTATGAGCTTGAACTTGTACGTCTTTTTGTGGATTGCCTTTACCTTTTTTACCTTCCTGATTACAGTCAGTAAGATAAACGCCTATCGAGCCGTCGGAAAAAGAGGGGCGACCGAAGTGGACCATGCTGATAGTCATTTCGGTATCGAAAATAGCTTTTATAGAACGGATGCTTCTTGGCACGATATTATCTTTTTTCATGCCTCGGCGTCGGGGCTGGCTGCCGTACTACTGATACTGGTTATCAAAGGTAAGATACTGTTCCCCGGCACCGAGACCTTTTTTGGTATCGTCGCTCCCGTGGTGATATTTATTATCAGTATCACGCTACTGGCTTTGGCGTTTTACTTTTTTGCCATCTCTATGCTCAAGCTTGGCACGACGCTCAGCAAGATTAAGATTAATAATAAAGAGATTAAGACGTTTTATGCGACCGCTGGCGTCTTTGTGTACTTCGTCATCTTTACGGTGATTGTGCTGCTATTAGTATAAGCACCTTTTTTGATGCTTATCAATGCGCGGCTAGTTTGCGTAATTATACTCAGTAAAACCACTTAAGCAAAAACCACTTAAGTAAAAACCACTTTAGCCTTTGCTATCAGTGGTTTTTTTATAGGCAGATGGTAGAGGCAGACCGCTAGACATGAAATAACCACATAAAAACGCAAAAACAATATTGAGCCAAATGAGTCTTTGTTGCATGATTATTTTTTTATAAAAATAGCTCTTAAACACCTATTAGCATTGATGTAATCAATATGACCGACAAAAAAGCCTTTTATTATCGTCCCAAGACCAATCAGTCTAACAGCGCGGCGCTGCGCTGGACGTTTGTGATACTAGGCTGGTTGTTTTTTGTGTTAGGTATCATTGGCGTAGTATTACCAGTGATGCCGACTGCGCCTTTTATACTGTTGGCAGCAGGGTGCTGGGCGCGCAGCTCAAGACGCTTTCACTTTTGGCTGATTAATCATAAATACTTCGGCAAGTACGTCCGTGATTGGGAAGAAAATCATGCAGTACCGCTTTATGCTAAGTGGCTTGCGACCATCATGATGGCGATATCGACAGCTATGCTGTTTTATCGCTTGCCTGAGGGTTTGATTTGGATAGCGTGGCTTGTCGCAGTGGTCTGTACAGGGGTTGCTATTTACCTTTTTCGCTTGCCAAATGCTCAATAAACCAATAAGTTAGCGCAAAAAAACGCTGATTTGTAACCAGTTACACAAAAAGCCATATATCACTTGCGATAGTACGATAAGCCTTTTATAATACGCACAAGCTTAAGAGCAGTTCTGCACAAATCATTACCTCGTAGTATTAGTTATAATCCTTCGTTTTAATATTTATCGTCAGTAGCTATTTGCAAGCGTTACCGGTCAATGAGACCATCAATAAATTAAAAAGTAGGATTATCAACATGTCAGACGTTCAAAAAGGTACAGTTAAGTGGTTCAACGAAGCTAAAGGCTTTGGTTTTATCGCTCCAGAAAACGGCGCAGACGTTTTTGCTCATTACAGCGAAATCTCTGGTTCTGGTTTCAAAACTTTGGCTGAAGGCCAAGAAGTTGAGTTCACTGTAACTCAAGGCCAAAAAGGCCCACAAGCACATAACATCGTTGCTATCTAAGTTGTCTTTTTATTGACAAGCTATTAGATAAATAGATGTAAAAAAAGCGAACCTTAGGGTTCGTTTTTTTATGCCTGCCGTTTAAGGTTTGGCTGTCGAGAGCTATCCCTCTTATGGGTTGCATGCAAAGCATAACCCGCCGATAGCGGCTAAATAAAGCTAATACCTATATTAATTAGACCACCGCCAAGGAGTAACCAGCCAAACATAATCGCGCCTAAAATAAGCGGCTTAGAGCCTGCTTGCTTGATCGCACTGAGATGCGTGGTGAGTCCTAACGCAAACATTGCCATAGTCAGCAGTACATCATCGAGCAGGACCATAGTACTCTCAAAGCTATCTGACATATTCAGCCAAGTATGTAGCAGCACGATTAAGATAAAAATGAAAGCAAACCAAGGTACTTTGACTTGCTTGACTCGGCTCATAACGGGTAGTTTTTCTCCTTTGCCATTACCGCTTTTGGTGAGCAGAAAGGACAAAATCAATAAAAATGGTGCAAGCATCATCACGCGGATCATCTTAGTCACCACTGCCGTATCGCCAACCTCTGCGCTGATGGTGTTGCCCGCGACGACGACTTGCGCCACTTCATGAATGGTAGAGCCGGTATAGATGCCATAATCTTGCGGTGACAGCCACACTTGTAGCCAGCCGAGATGATAGAGAAAGGGATACAGCAGCATGGCAATCGTACCGAAAACGACAACGGTTGCCACCGCAATAGTAACTTTGTGCGCTTCCGCCTTGATGACAGGCTCCGCGGCAATAACCGCCGCCGCCCCGCAGATACTTGCGCCAGAGCCAATGAGCAACGTCGTCTCTTTATCGACTTTTAACAGCTTAGTACCGATCCAATAGGTTAATAAAAAGGTGGAGCTCAGCACTAACGCGTCGCTTAATACTGCTGGCATACCAACGCCAGCCACTTCTGTCAAAGTCAATTTGAAGCCATAAAACATAATCGCTAAGCGCAAGAGTTTTCCTTTGGCAAAACCAACGCCAGCTGCCAAACTTGGCGCAAACTTGGGATAGATAGTATTACCCAGTATCATTCCAAGCAAGATAGCAAGGGTCAACGAAGATAAGCCTATAATGCGCCCGTGACTCCAGACGTCCAAGCTCGTATTTAGCCATAAGCAAAACAAGCTACCGATGAGCACGGCGATCAGCCCTGCTAGATGCCGAGACCGAGGCACATAATCAGTTATGGCTTGTATAAAAGAGGGCATATTTAGATCCTAACGGGCGTTTTTTTTGCTTATTGACTGCTGTTATTGAGGTTACTTTAAGGCGTTGCCATCGTAATTATTAATAGTTTTGACAGGCATTAGCTTATGTATGGATATTATAAGTAAAGCTCATATATAATAAAAACAGATTGATGAGATAGGAATTATCGATTTTTTGGGTAAAAGAAAGCTAAAAGCTTGGATACCTATAAGTTTGCTTGTCTCTATCTATCAATGACTCACTCGTTACAGGACGCTTATTTTGACGGACAAATCTAGCCAAACACTGCCAAAGATTACCCTAAAACAGCTGGCGGTCTTTGTCAGTATTTATCAGACGGGCAGTACAAGCCGTGCTAGCGAGCAGCTGCACTTGTCGCAGTCAGCGGTCAGTAGTGCTTTGGCCGCGTTAGAAGAGCGCCTACAGATGCCGCTATTTGAGCGGGTAGGCCGTAACCTCAACCCTCATCGCAATGCCCAAGCCGTTTACGTACAAGCACAGGCTATATTAGGACAAGCGCTTACCCTTGAGCATTATCATAAGCATCAAGCCGGTCAGTTGCATATTGGCGCGAGTACTACTATCGGCAATTATGTGTTGCCCGAGCTCGTGGCTCAGGTATATGAAGCGCTGCCCAAAGCCAGCATCGAGCTGTATATCGCCAATACGCGCGAAGTCATCAGCGAGATTGAACAGCTTAATATCGACATCGCGCTTGTAGAAGGTATGCCAAGGCCGAGCGATAGCAAAGTGCTGGAGCAGCGCGCTTGGCGTACTGACACTTTGATGGTCTTCGCCAAGCGTGATAGCCGGTGGCTAAAAGGATTGAGTAATTATAACGAAGCGGGCGGCGGTTATGAGCTGACCACCGAGCAGCTCTCAAAGCTGCCCTTACTCGTGCGAGAAGCAGGCTCAGGCACTCGGCAAATCATTGATGAGCAGTTATTGCAGTATCTACCCGGTGCGGAGGTGGTTCGGGCCATCGCGCAGTCAGAAGCGATAAAAAATATGGTCAACGCCGATATAGGACTGGGCTGTCTCTCGCAGCACGTCATCGAAAAAGAGCTTGCGGAGGCAAGTCTAGTACCTGTCAAAATTAAGGGAATAGATCTAAGAAGGACGTGGTGGCTAGTTTGGCACAAAGCCCGGCATCAAAGCCCGATTTGGCAGACCTTTATTGATATTATTCAGTAAATGCAGCGTTATGGCTTTAGCGCAATCTTTATCGCGCCAGCAAAAAGCGCTGTGTAGCAGCTATACATAGTAGTCATATATAGTAGCTACACAACGCTTTTGTTTGAGAGTTAGTCTTCCGATTTAAATGCGAATAAACGGATAGAATGACGCTTGATTAATCTGGTTTATCAAGCCGAACCACTAAGCTATCGCAAGGTACATTAGGCAAGATGTTATCAGCGGTGGCACCGCTCAGCCAAGCAACGATACCGTGGCGCTCATGGCGACCTATGACTAATAAATCGACTTCGTGTTTGTGACAATAATTAACGATACCTTCGCTGCTAGAGATAGCGGTAGTCACTTGCGAGTTGACTACATTTAGCTCATTGCGATCCAAAAACTGCGCTAGCTTAGCGCGTGCCTCTTGGCAACGTTCATCATCGATCTCATCGTAGAGACTAGACGCTGGCACCAGCTCATAGCCGAAGCCAACCATGGTGTCTTTTACGATATGTAGTACCGATAACTTAGAGTTCGGGCGGTTAGAGACGATATGCTTAGCTTTTTGGGCCACGATATCAGCATCTGGTAAAAGATCAGTAACTAACAAAATATGTTGATAACTCATAAAGTCTTCCTTGTGGCTGATGATATCTACTATAGCACTACTGATAGGCGCTGTTAAGTCGCTACTGGCTGATCGAGCTTGACCACTAAGCTGTCACAAGGCGCATTAGGCAAGATGTTGTCTGCAGTCGCGCCGACTAACCAAGCCGCGATACCTCGGCGCTCATGACGTCCGATAATGAGCAGGTCAACGTTCTTGTTATTGCAGTAGTTGACGATGCCTTGGTCGTTAGAGATCGCTGCTGTCACCTCAGAGTTGACCGCATTAAGCCCATTACGATCAAGAAATTGTGCCAGTTTTGCTCTGGCTTCTTGCCAGTTCTCGCCATCTGTTTCGCCAGATAGGCTCGACGCGGGTACCAGCTCATAACCGAAGCGCACCATATCGTCTTCAACGATGTGTAGTACTGATAATTTTGCCTCAGGCGAGCCGGCAAGCACGCGTTTCGCTCTTTGCGCGACGATGTCGGCATCCGATAGCAAGTCGGTGACTAATAAGATATGTTGGTAACCCATAATAGACTCCTTTATTAACATCCTTTCATTCATAGTAGCAGTAGCGCTGAGCTTTGTTAAGTAAAATCCATAATTTAATTGGGGTTATGAATAGCACTATAAAGTTAAGACTTATCACGTCAATCTAGTTATGGGCGTTAGCGCTTGTAGCTTGACTTATCAAACCACTAGCCCCATCTAGCAGCAACGATACTTTTTAATAAACGTCTTAACACACTTTTCATCGAAAGCACTGACTAGAGCACTGACTAGTTAGACACCGAACCAAAGAGCAAAATAATAGGCCACAAGGATATTTATGACTGATACATTTACAGCGGATCTTACTCTGCATCCGGCATTTGAGCTTATCGAGCATCGTCACATCGAAGCACTCTCTATTGACGTCATCATCAGCCAACACGTCAAAACGGGCGCTATGCACTATCACTTAGCGCATCCTAGTAGTGAGAATGCTTTTTTGGTGGGCTTTCGTACGCAGCCAATGGACTCCAAGGGTGAAGCGCATGTGCTCGAGCATGTCGCGCTGTGCGGCTCCGAGAAATTCCCAGTGCGCGACCCGTTCTTTTCGATGATTAAGCGCTCGTTAAATACCTTTATGAATGCGATGACAGCGGCCGATTGGACCGCGTATCCTTATGCCACGCAAAATAAAAACGATTATTTTAATTTGCTCGAAGTCTATCTCGATGCTGCTTTTTTCCCAAATATTCATCCGCTAGATTTTGCGCAAGAAGGTATTCGCGTTGAATTAGATGAGGACGATAAACCGCAGTTTAAGGGCATTGTCTTTAATGAGATGAAAGGGGCGATGAGCGGCGAGATCGATCAGCTCTATCATACTGTTGCCCATCATCTGTTCCCAACGACGACTTATCACTATAACTCAGGCGGTGATCCTGCAGATATTCCTGACTTGACTCATAATGAGCTGGTGGCGTTTCATCAAAGCCATTATCATCCAGCAAACAGTGTCATCATGAGCTTTGGTAATATTCCGGTCTCTGAGACGCAAGCGCGGATTCATGATGATGCGTTAACTCAGTTCGCCGCGGGCAAAAAACACGTCTCGCGTCCAGAAGTGCGTCTGTCAGCACCAATTAGTGCTGTCGATACTTATACTGCCGACGAAGCCGGTCCTAATCAGACTCACCATGTCCTCGCTTGGCTACTGCCTTCGATTACTAACCCTAAGCAGCGCTTGGCACTGCGTTTACTCGAAGGCGTGCTGATCGAGCATGCCGGCTCGCCACTACGGGCTTATCTAGATAGTCATCCACTAGGCACGTCGCCCAGTCCGCTACTAGGTCTGGACGATAGCCATTATGAAATGGTGTTTTATACTGGTCTGCGTGGCTCTGAGCCTGAATATGCTGAGGCGGTGGAGCAAGGCATTATGGACTTGCTTGCTGATGTCGCAAGCAAGCCTATCGATTCTGATACTATCGAGACAATACTGCATCAGATCGAGATTGACCAGCGTCATATCGGCGGAGATAGTATGCCTTATGGTCTAAACTTGATGTTAGAAGGCTTTAGCACCGCTATTCACGACGGCAATCCTATCGACGTGTGGGAGGTCGATGAGCACTTGGCTTGGCTACGCGAACAAGTAAAAGATGAGCAGTGGCTGCCTAATTTGATTAAAACGCATCTACTCGATAATAATCACCGAGTGCGCGTGACTTTGGTTCCTGATAGCGAAAAATCAGCGCGCCTAGCTGCCGCTGAGCAAGTGCGCCTTGATACTATCGCTATGGATTTGACCGAAGATGATAAGGCAATCCTTAAAAAGCAAGCGCTAGATCTAGCGGCGCGTCAAGCTGCGCCTGATGATCTAAGCTTATTACCTAAAGTGGGCTTAGAAGATGTACCAACCGATATTAGTTTTAAGCAAGGCACGCAAAAGCAAGTAATGCTTAGCGGACAGGACAGCACTTTGTTTGAATACGAGGCAGGCACTAATGGCTTGTATTATTATCAAGTGATTGTGCCGTTGACTGATGCGATTGGCAATCAGGATACGAGCAACCTGCCAGTGAACGAGGTGATTAATCATCCGCTGCTGCCGATTTATCTAAGCTTACTCTCAGAGCTCGGTACAGATGAGCTTGACGCTTATGAGATGCAAGCGAAGCAGGCGGCGCACTCATCAGGCGTGACCGCCCGTATCAGCCAACGTACTGCTATCGATGACAGTCATGCGATTAGCAGCTACTTTGTGGTGGCAACTCGCGCATTGAACCGTAAGACGGAAGCGATAGACTTGCTAAAAGAGGTGATGCAGCATAGTGTCTTTGAAGAGCATGACCGTATCAAGGAGATTTTGCAGCAGCGTCAGGCCAGTTGGCAGTCGCGTCTGGCCAGTGCAGGCCATGCCTACGCACTACAAACGGCGAGCCGAGCGATGAGCCGTCAAGCGCAGCTAGAGTATGTCCGTAGCGGTCTGCCCGCGCTTAATGCCCTAAAAGACTTCTTAGCCCATGCAAGTTATGACGATAACAAATGGGATGAGCTGGCTACTAGCTTGATGGCGCTGCATCAGCGCTTGCTGAGCCTGCCTAAGCACGCCGTTATCATCTGTGAGGCCGAGCAAACCGAGCGCTTAAGCGATCTGATTGTAGATAGCTGGCAGGACGTTAAGTCATCCACAGCAAATGCTAAGCAGATAGAGGAGAATATCCCAAGTGAGTTTACTCAGCTTGAATTAGATCCAGCGCTAGACGGCGAGCCAGATGCTGTCAAGGCGCTGGAGAGTGACCCTATCGCTGAGGACTTAGCTTGGCTGGTTGCGACTAACGTCTATCACAACGCTAGCGCTTATAGCGTACCTGCTGCTGACCATCCAGATACAGCAGCGCTTATGGTGCTTGCGCCTTATTTACGTAATGGCTACTTGCATAGCGCCATTCGTGAGCGCGGCGGCGCTTATGGCGGCGGCGCCGGCTATGATGCTAATGCTTGTGCCTTTAAGTTTTTCAGCTACCGTGACCCGCACTGCGCTGAGACTTTTGCGCACTTTGAGGCCAGTATCGAGTGGTTACTGAGTGAGCCGCAAAGCGCTGAGCAGCTAGAAGAGGCGATACTGGGCATCATCTCGGGTATGGATAAGCCCGGCTCGCCAGCAGGGGAGGCGATTAAGGCTTGCTTTGCCAATCTGCATAATCGCGGCGAGGACTGGCAGCGTAAGATGCGCGCGGCGATATTGGCGGTGACTATTGAAGATATACAGCGTGTGGCTAAGCAGTACCTGCAAGGCCAACAGCACGTGCGTGCGGTGCTAGCGCCTTATGATAAAGAGGACAGCGTAAAAGATCTGGGCTTTAAGGTTTGTAAAATTAACAGTTAGCCGTTACTGATATTTGAAAAGAAGAAAAGCCAAGCACGATGCTTGGCTTTTTTGCGTTAAGCGATAAGCTATTACAATTAAGTGTTAATAACGCTTAATGCTTTTGTCTTTGGCAATCTGATCTTGATGGATCGGGAAGTCTTCACGCTTATCGAACTGCTTACGATCAGCGAAGTAGTTGTTGAGTGTGCGTCTCACCGCCTCAAAAGCGATCTCATCCCACGGGATATCTTCTTCTTTAAATAGCGCGCTATCTAAGCTCTCAGAGCCGATACCATAAGCGCCGTCTTTTAGATCGTTTAAGTAAATCACATAGATCTGACCGATATCAGGGATATCATAAAGACAATAAAGCTGCGGGTTAATGACCACTGCATCGGCTTCCTCAAAGCTCTCGCGCGCCGCGCCTTCTGCCATGGTTTCACCATTTTCCATAAAGCCTGCTGGCAACGTCCAAAGGCCATATTGCGGCTCGATAGCACGGCGACATAAGAGCACTTTGTCTTCATAAATCACTAGCGACCCGCAGATCATTTTAGGGTTTTCGTAGTGAATGTAGTTACAGTTAGGACAGACTAAGCGCGGCATATTATCCGTAGGGGGGATTTTGCGCTCGGCTTCATGACCACACTCGAGACAATATTGCATAACAGCTGCCTTATTTAATTGAGAACCTAGAAATTTTTAGCTAACAAGCCTTTAACGTTTCAGCTTGCAGAGCCCTAAGATAGCATAGTTTTTAGTATTAGCAGGGCGCGATATCATAATGCTCCTATTCAAGAACAAAAAAACACTATAGCTGATCCGCTTTAAAACCGATACAGTGCTATGAGAATGAATGTTGCGCAGCATCGAAAAGTGCGAAGCGTACAGCAAGCAAAGAAAATTTGTACCAGTCGCACGGCAATATGAATGTATCGATTTTATTTCGAATTGACTATATGTAGACGATAAAGCAGGAAATGTAGTCCGTCATTGATGCCATATATTATAAATGGTATGCGATATAGATGACTGGAGGTGCAGGGCAGCTAAATTGGCCTACGCAGTCATCAACTTGGCACTACTGACATGCTAAGATGATCCCATATACAGGCTACTGATGATAAAAATAGGCAGTAATAATGACAGTAATTCATGAGTTTGAGAGCTTTGATGAGCTAACCGTAGCGCGGCCTGCCTTTATTCGTCATCCTAAGCTTAGACAATTGGCTGAGCGCGTGCAACAACGAACGCTGAAGACGTTACCAGACAAGTCGTCTGATACTTTAGTGAGCGCCTCTGATTATAACCTCTACGACAAAACCTATAACGAGCGAGTGCTACAGAGCTTATATCAGACCCCTATCGCTGATGCCTCCGTACTCGTAGCGATTACTCGTGAGCGCAGGCCGAAATTGCTACTGACTCGCCGCGCAGCGCACATGAAAAGCCACGCAGGAGAGGTGTCCTGTGCAGGCGGTAAGTATGAGCTAGGGGATGGTAATAACGTGGTCACCGCGCTGCGTGAAGCTTATGAGGAGACTGCGCTGCTACCTAATAAAGTCCAGCTTCTCGGTCAGCTGCCGATTCAGACCTCAAAGAGTGGGATGAGTGTCCGTCCTATCGTAGCACTTATCGCGCCAGACCTGCCCTTGATCCCTGAGATCGGCGAGATATCGCGCATTTTTTGGGCGGACTTCGAGACGCTGATCACTCAGCCGACAACCGAGTATGCCATAGAGTATACGATGCTTGAGCAGACGGCAACGATACTCACGCCAAGCTGGGAGGTGGATGGCGAAACCGTTTGGGGCCTAACCGGCAAGGTCATCGCCAGCTTATTAGAGACCGGATTTGATCGTCAGCTTGAGTGGTATTATCGTCTAAAAGACTCAGGAGTTGAGTTAGACCGCTAACGATATGCGCTACTCTACAGCCTAGGGCGTGTCCCTAATTCAAGCGTTTATGACTAAATGGGCTAAAAATGGCTAAATCTTTGGCAAACGATGTCAAATAGCTGGTCAATATCTTGATATTACCTTCGCTATTTTCCTTGTTTGCCTGCGATTTATCTCATTTTCATCATCATTTTTGAAATAGGGACACGCCCTAGTTAAACCTTTGTTATGACTCTTTAGTTATGATTCTTTATAATAACGGTCGTTTTTTTTCAGCCACCAGTTCATATTGTCTTGGCGCTTAGCACGAAACTGCTCAAGCTTCGCCGCCATAGTACTGTTGTGCTGGCGTGCCGTATCAAGCGCAAACAAAATCGGTACTGAGGTTAATACGCCAAAACGAATTTTCGATTTGGGCAGCTGTAGTCCATCGCCGATATCATCACCGACTAAGGTGCGAGTGACGCTAGCATTGACCATCTCCACAAACCGGCCTTTGCGATTATCCTCACCCATGAGCTGACGCGGTAAGTCGTGCAGCGCTTTGGCTAAGGGTTGTCCCATCTTAAAATCAAGCTGCTGAATGGACAAATAAGTATACAGCCACTCCCAGCACGCCGCTTCCGTCTGCGGTAAACGCGCTAAATCCACGCCCATCCAGTAGCTGGCCAAATTCCATAAATGCAGAATGCCGCGAGCTTCTTCGCTACTGATACGCGCGCCTAACAGCCGCAGCCCGCGCATAATCAGTAACGAGAATTGTAGATGAGTTGCAATCATATCGGTCTGATTGATCGGCAGACCCCAATAGTCGCTATTCCAGCTGCCATCAGAATTATGATGCTGAGCGCTTGTGCTAATCACGCCATCCGCTGCGGTAAGTTTACCGGTGAGCAGTTTTTGCCGCACTAAGGTATGGATTTGCCGCACCTGAATCGACTGACGCCAGCCCTCAGAGCCAATCGCTAATACTTGCGAGAGAGGCGCTTTATTTTGAGCAGAATCGTTTAGCTGTGGATGCTCAGAGACCGCCAAAATATAGGCGTAAGTACGCATCAAACGCGGCAGTGCATCGTGCATTAATGCCCCAGTCTGAATCAGCGGTAAAGACAGCGCCGGAATACTATAACCTGCCATTAGCGCAACATTACGCAGTAGCCATATTAGCATCAGCGGATAGCGGCGATAGGCGATAGCGCCGATCTCTGCCAGCTTAGGATCAAACCAGTCAGGATGAGCGCTAAATTGCTCAGTTAGAGTGATAAAAGCGGGATGGGCGAGGATGTCGTCATCTATGCTATCGTTCGCCGCTCGCTTAGCATCTGGCTGAGTATGAGCCGTATTCGCTGGCAAGATGAGCTGCTGTAAAGGCTTAGCAAAGCGAATATTATCAGCAGCCAATTGATCGACTAGAGGATCACCGATGTCGTAACCCTCGACAATCTCAGCCAATAACTTCGGGTCAATCTGAAAGTCTTTTGGTAATAAATAGCGTCTAATGCGCTTGAGTACTTGCAGCTCAGTATGGTCATCGATAGCAGTGCTACGACCATGACGCTGATAGCTGCCTGTCTGTATACCGTTATAGTTAGCCATATCTGTAGCACCGTTTTGCGAGTGTCGCTTGCCTTTATTATAGCAGTGACGTTACTGCTCTCAAGATACAGACGGCTTCATCAGCGCTTTATAACAGCTGCTTTGTGCACGCGGATAAGACTAGATAACAAGCTAATCGTAGTTAGTCGCGATGGACATAGTTTAAGCGGCTAAGCTGTCTTTCAGTGTAGATTATCTCGCGTTCGAGTCTTCGCAGTTTTGCCGGTAGCGATAGCAGATAGCGGCGCGCTTCTTTTTCGTCTTCAAAATCGAGCATTTGCCCAGCACGCAGCTTAGTATAGTCTGCCTCGTATTCTTCTAGTAGCGCTCTGTCATCGTTAAGCTGTTTATTCAAACGGTAATATTCGCGGCCTTGCTGATTGGCTTGTTGTAGTCTCATGGTGCTACTAGCTGGACAAACACGGTTTAGCTCAAGACCACGACGACCGATATTGTAGGCATTATTCACAGTACAGTACTGCTTAAGACCTAACTGACGACCACGCTCCCAAGATTCATAATCCGCGGCGACATTGGCTTTAGCGCAAGCTTTTGAATGCGCAGCAAGCCTACTAGGAGGATAGCCTGCTACGCCGTCATTGTAGCCGATAGCTTGCCAGTTACCGACCATGCACTCTTCCACTGACAACGTCGCACAGCTTGCAAGTAACAGAGCACTACTACTAACCGTTACTAAAATCAGTCTAGATAACAGCCTAGATAACAGCATAGTAAGCTTCCTTTAATAGGCTTTATTCAATAATGCTTAAACGCCCTATCGTCCATTACTGCAAGTAGTCTATCACTGCACGGCGCAACCGTATTAATGACGCGTTAGGTCCACTGAGGTGCCGCTGACGTTGTCTTTTAGGCTGACTTTGAGCATGAGGTAACCTGCAACCCCAGAGACGATAGAGCCCATGATAATACCTAAGCGCTCATCGAATAATGGCGAGCCGCCGCCAAAGGCAAGACCACCGATAAATAAGCTCATGGTAAAACCCACACCGCATAATAGCGCAGCACCATAAATTTGCTTATAATTCATGCCTTTTGGCATGGTTGAGATACCGAGCTTGAAGATCAACCAGCACATCGCCATGACACCCAATTGCTTACCGATAAATAAACCGGCGGCAATCCCCAGCGGTACAGAGTGAAACAGCTCTGCAAACCCTGCGCCTTTGAGCGAGATGCCTGAGTTGGCAAAGGCAAATAGGGGCAAGATACCAAAAGCCACGGTGTTGTGTAGGTCGTGCTCTAGCTCTTCGACAGGGGAGTGCTCAGGGTCAGTGCGATCAAACATAGGAATAAACAACGCCAACACCACGCCCGCTAATGTCGCATGGATACCCGACTTGAGGACGGCTATCCACATGATAACGCCGATGAGCAGGTAGGGAGTGATACTGGTCACGTTGCGACGGTTTAGCAAATACAAAAATGGCAAGCATAGCCCTGCAAAGGCCAATGACTCAAGGGATAGTTCGCTGGTATAAAACAAGGCAATGATCAAAATAGCGCCAATATCATCGAAAATAGCAATCGATACTAAAAACACTTTTAGTGAGTTAGGGACTCGGCTGCCAAGTAAGCTTAAGATACCAAGGGCAAAGGCAATATCCGTCGCCGCTGGAATAGCCCAACCTGCCCAAAATTCAGGCTCGTTATAGTTAAAGGCCATATACACGATGGCTGGGAAGACCATACCACCGATAGCGGCACCGGCTGGCAAAATGATTTGTTTGACATTGGACAGCTCGCCGATGAGCACTTCGCGCTTGAGCTCAAGACCGACCAAAAAAAAGAAAATCGCCATCAAACCATCATTAATCCAATGATGGGCATCTTTGGCAATCGCAAAGCTACCTATCTGAATGGCGACTGGCGCATGAATAAAGGATTCGTACCAAGTACTAAGAGGGCTATTGGCAATAATCATCGCCACGATAGCTGCCAGCGCTAATACAATGCCGCCTGACGCCTCGAGCTCAAGAAATGCTTTAAATCTTTTTACTGCCATATCATCCTCATTTGTTCAATTGATACCGTCAACTTAGATCGTTCTACTTATATTTTATAAGATGACAAATAGTTTGCTTTAGTTTCTCACAAATCTCTCAATATAAAAAATTTAATGCACTAAATATCATTATAAAACAATACGAATAAGCAAAATTTTTATTTTCTAGACTCTACTCAAAGACAGCATTTGCTGTTGTTGTCCTAAAAACAGGAGTCAAGCTTTAGAGACTATAGTGTGCTGGCAAATGCTGTCCAGTGCGGATAAAAAGCGCCTGATATACAAATGCTTTAGATAAATTTAGCAGAATTTGTCATGCTTTTGGGTTTTCTTATTAGTTTGACTCTATAATAAGCTGTTTTAGCCCTTTTGAGTCAATGATTTTATCAATTCTATCAATGCAGCAATTCAGCATGCTAGTCTCTAGAGCTTAAGGCTTGTCTTCGATAAATGAACCCCACTCATCAGCAGTTATTCATCATAAAGTAACTATAAGGCCAGTAACATGGACGTATCACTCTCTTTAGAGATTATCTTAATGCTGACGGCAGTGGCCGCAATAGCCGGTTTTATCGATGCCATCGCAGGCGGCGGTGGACTACTCACCATACCAGCCATGCTACTTGCCAATATCCCGCCAGTGCTCACGCTTGGCACCAACAAGCTACAAGCCGCCTCGGGTGCGCTAGCGGCCTCGATTACAATGATAAAAAAAGGCGTCATCAACCCTAAAAGTATAAAGGTGGCGATTGTCGGGGCTTTTATTGGCTCAGTCATCGGTACCATCGCTGTACAGATGTCGCCGCCGGATCTACTCGAAAAACTGATTCCGTTTTTGATTGCCGCTATTGGGATTTATACTTTGTTTGCGCCCAGGCTTGGCGAGGTGGAAGCGGCGCCGCGTATCTCAGAGGCCAAGTGGCAAAAAATTGTGGCGCCATTGATTGGGTTTTATGACGGCTATATCGGGCCAGGGACAGGCATGTTTTTTGCGCTGGGTAATGTGGCGCTACGTGGTCGGCAGATCATCGAGGCAACAGGCGCGGCCAAAGTACTCAATTTATCTACCAATATCGGCTCACTTATATTTTTTATCTTAGGTGGTAATGTGCTGTGGATCGTAGGCCTTGCGATGATGGTTGGGCAAACCATCGGCGCTTATTTTGGCTCGCATATGGTGGTCAAAGGGGGGAGTAAGTTGATTCGTCCTGTCATCGTGCTGGTCTGCCTTGCCATGATTACCAAGTATGTGATTGGCTAACGCAAGCTGTGATGTATTGAGATCGATGCAGCCTGTTTATAGGTGGTGTAGCCATAAAAATACCCCATAAGTTGTGTCCAACTTACGGGGTTCAGTTCATATCGCCGGGGTTTTTATGATTGAATAAATAAACGCTTTATCGATTAGCGGCGACGATCAATATCATCGTACTCACTACCCATGATGCCATCACTAAACACTTGAGAGAACTCACGCTCATTGTCTTCATCGATGTGACCATCAAAGACGTCTTTGGTGCCCGCCGCAGGATCGTTGTAGATAGCGACGTCCATTTTCTCCTCAGATTTTGCCACGATTGCTGTCACTGCTGCATCGCCGCCGACGTTGACCGCCGTACGCAGCATATCAAGAATACGATCCACACCCAAGATCAGACCAATACCTTCGATGGGCAGGCCGACTTGAGCAAATACCATAGACAGCATGATCAAGCCCACACCAGGGACGCCTGCGGTACCGATAGAGGCCAGCACTGACATCAAGATAACTGTCAGATACTCAGTCACACCCAAGTCAATACCATAAATATTGGCAATAAAGATGGTCGCCGTACCTTGCATGATGGCCGTACCATCCATGTTGATGGTCGCCCCAAAAGGCACGGTAAACGAGGCTACTGAGTTGTTGACACCCATACGCTTGGTGACGGTACGCAGCGTGATCGGAATGGTGGCGTTCGAGCTTGAGGTACTAAAAGCAAAAATCTGTACTTCGCGCATTTTCGCCAAAAACGTCTTAATAGACAGACCAGAAAATAGCTTTAGCACGATCATCATAGTGATAAAAAAGTGGAAAGCCAGTGAGCCAATCAGTACCGCAACATAACCGAGCAACGACCAAATCAGATCTAAACCCAGCTCCGCCATGGCTGTGGTCAATAGCGCAAAAACCCCATAAGGCGCAAGATTCATAATGATGGTCACCATCTTTAAGATGACTTCATTAATCAGCTCCAAGCTTTGTACCAACCCTTTGGCAGGTTTGCCGACCATCAAAATACTGATACCGATCAAGATGGCAAAGAAGATAATCGACAGCATGTCGCCATTTGCCATCGCACTGATGGGGTTTGACGGAATGATATTTGAAAAAACATCGAGTAGAGGTGGCGCAGACTTGGCTTCAAATGCCGCTTCTGTCTCAACATCCATGCCTTTACCGATACCAAATAAAAACCCAAGCCCGATAGCAGTTGCAATGGCAAGCGCGGTCGTCATCATATAGATTAGGAAAGTCTTGGTACCTATGCGCCCAAGCAAGCGAATATCACCAATACCGCACACCCCGCAAATCAGCGAGATAAGTACCAAAGGCACGACCAGCATTTTGAGGGAGTTTACGAATAGCTTGCCGATGATAGCCAAAAACCCATTGGTGATATATGTACTAACAAAACCGCCCTCAGCGTTCAGTCCTGAATAGTTGATAAATAATCCCAGTATGATACCGAGCACCATGGCAACGATGATCTTGCCCGTTAGTCCCATATTTTTCCACATAAACTCTATCCTTTTATCCGTAACATTCAGTATCAAGGGTGCTACTAAACCAATGCGTTTATGATTGCCATCCTTACGCCTGATGGTGTTGCATCTGCAAAATTTTGTCTGTCATTTCATGTCAGGCTATTCGACAATATAAAATAATTGTTAAGGTTACTGCAAGATTTTTTTATGACTTAAATAATAATCTATAACTGATTAAAGGCGGTTTAAGCTTTTTTGTCAAAAAATTGGCTGAGATAATCACTTAGCAAAAAACAGATCTGATGCTATAAATCGCCAAAAGTACCATAATCATTAGGCTAACGTCGCTAAAATATCGACATTTAAGCCAGCACCAACGCGTTTTTGTTAAATGTCATCATCAAAAGGGTGCAATGACCAAAAACGCTCGGACAAAAAAAAGACTGCCTAACCGCGGCAGTCTTTTGTAAAAATGACAGATAATATATCAATGGTTAAGTCTCAGGCCACTGGTAAGAATTACTTTACTATAAAACATAAGTCTATCAAGATGAGAGGCTAGGCGTATTCTTAATTCTATCGATAGCTCTCTAAATGAGGTCACGCGCTAATAAGCAATAGTGCTTTAAAACAGTGCTTTCTAAAGAGGCACTTTCTAAATAGTCCATCGCTTAGTTTTTGCTTTCCTCGTGGCGATGTTTGTCTTGCCATGGCTCACTATCGCCCAGCTCGTCTAGGTGCTCGTCGATAGACTGCGTTTTTTACGCCCTGTCTTTTTGATTGACGTCGTCGTGATTGATGTCATCAGTATTGGCATGGTCAGTATCTATCTGGTCGGCATTGTCCGTTAGCTGGGTGCCATGCAATTGAGCGCTGTTTGGCTCAGCGCGCTCTGAGGCTGTGCTACGATGATTGTTGCCCATACGCTCATTGAGCGTTGTCTCTGCATCGCGATGACGATGTTTAAGCGCCTCTTCTTCAGGATGGGCTTGCGTAAAGTCGGTTTGCTCAGTAGTTTCTCTAACAGTATCTTGCTCGCTACGCATCTCCACATCACCATCTTCTTCATAGCCATGATTGGGATTGGCATCACCAGTCTGCTCATGAAAACCAGTTGCCGCTTCATCGTGAGCGGGTGATGGTGTGTTTTTAGCCGCAGCATTACTATTGAGCTGTGCGTAATCGGTAAGCTTATGCACCGCGTTCTCTAGACTATGAGGATTATCACGCTCTTGAGCGTGCTGTAAGTGCTCATCAAAAACATCTGTCAATAAGGAATCGTAGCGAATGCCGTTATAGCGGATTAATTGCTCCGCTTCACTTTCAGTGATATCGCCATTTTGACTGGCTTGTACCACATGGTCTTCAAAGGTTAGACCCGCAAACTCGCCTTTGTGCTCCGCTTTTTTGAATTTTTGCCATAATGGCTCAACTTCAAGTAATGTCTGATACGCATTTTCCATGCGTCCATTAGGATCCTCAGGGTCGGTACTGTAATAGACCATAGTTTTGAGATAATCGCGGAATGGGTTAGCTTCAAAATCATCCATAAAGGTATCACCAAGCTTCACTTTGAGCTCATCGCTTGTCGGCGTAAAGATACGGCCGCTAGGGAAGGTGACAAAGCCAACTACATTTGCTGCTATGCGGTTGGGAAAGTTGGCAAATAAAGAGACAAAAGCTTCTTGGATAGTATATAAGCTGTCTTGTAAAGCGACCTTGGCATGCAAGCGCTCAGCTTCAGATTTGGTGCCATTCTCATAGAACTGCAAAATAGCCGTAGCAATAAATAGATGACTATGAATGTCTGCTAGGCGGCCAGAGAGCATCTCTTTACGCTTCAGATCCCCTGCCAGTAGCCCTAATGCCATGTCTGCGGTCAGCGCAAAGCTCGCACTCAAGCGGTTAATGTGCTTGTAGTAAGGGCGTGTAAAGGCATCGGCAAAGCTTGGCGCTTTACTACTACCACCGACATAACCTGCCACAAAGGCACGGGCACCGCGATTAAAGGTATAGCCTAAATGTTTAAAAAACAAAGTATCAAACTCTTTTACCGCGCTTTGCTTGTCTTCGCTTTGGAGCAGTTGTAGTTCATCAAATAGATAGGGGTGACAGCGCATCGCGCCTTGACCAAATATCATCAATGAGCGCGTTAAGATATTCGCGCCTTCAACGGTAACGGAGACAGGAATAGCCTGATAAGGGGTCGATAAGAAGTTGCGTGGGCCCATCTGAATACCGCGGCCACCCAAGACATCCATACCATCATTGACCACTTCACGCATGGTCTCTGTGGCATAGTATTTTGCCATAGCCGTCATCACTGATGGCGTACCTCCTTGATTAAGACCACAAGTTACTAGATGGCGAAAAGCTTCAAGCATATAAGTTTGGCTTGCCATCCGACTTGTCGCATCTTGTACGCCTTCAAACTTACCGACTGAGATTTTAAACTGCTCACGCACCTTAGCAAAAGCACCGACCGACAGATAAGTCATCTCGCTTGCTGAGGTCGAGAGCGCCGGCAAGGAGATACCGCGGCCTACGCCTAAGCACTCCATCAACATGCGCCAACCGCGTCCTGCGTTTTCGACCCCGCCGATGATGTAATCTAGTGGAATAAAGACATCAGTGCCATCGACCGTACCATTCATAAAGGGCGAGCCACCAGGATTGTGACGAGGGCCGGTAATGACGCCTTCGTGACTGGCAGGCACTAGCGCACAAGTAATGCCATAATCTGTCTTATCGGCATCGCCAAGTAGACCTTCTGGATCGTACATCTTAAAGGCTAGACCGACCACTGTGGCAATAGGCGCTAGCGTGATCCAGCGCTTAGAGAAATTCATGCGAAGGCCAAGGACTTGCTCGCCCTCATGATTGCCATAACAGACCACACCCGTATCAGGGATAGCGCCTGCATCTGAGCCGGCTTCTGGTCCTGTCAAACCAAAGCAAGGAATCTCCTCACCACTGGCGAGCCCTGGTAACCAGCGCTGCTTTTGCTCGTCTGTACCATAATGCATGAGCAGCTCACCTGGACCGAGCGAGTTTGGCACCATACAGCTGACCGCTGCGGTAGGCGATCGTGAGGCAATCTTGCTCATCACAAGGCTTTGTGCGTAAGAGCTAAACTCTAGACCACCGAATTCTTTAGGAATAATTAAACCCAAAAAGCCATTATCTTTGATAAATTGCCAAGTCTCAGGGGATAAGTCCTTATCTTCGTGCTGAATCTGCCACTCATCAATCATCGCGCAAAGCTGTTCGACTTCATTATCGATAAAGCTTTGCTCCTCAGCAGACAGCTTAGGATAAGGGTACTCAGCAAAGGTATTCCAATCAGGCGCGCCCATAAACAGCTCTTTTTCCCACCAGCTCGTTCCGGCATCGAGTGCTTCGCGCTCAGTATCGCTCATGCTCGGCATAGCCCCGCCTAAAGTCTTATAGACAGGCTTAGTAATAAGCGCTTGGCGGATAGGAGTAATAAGAAGTACTAGGCATAGTAGGGCAATCGGCACCCCTAAGATAAGCGACCACGGACTGATAAAGGCGGTGACTACTACCGTCACAATAGCGATAATACTGCCAGTCACCCTCGACAACGACATTAAAAAGATGGCCAAAATCACGGCTAACTGAATAAGTATTGCCAAAACAAATAAACCAATCGCCATGACGGTCTCCTTAACAAGCGCTAGTAAAACTAAAGGTAGTGTTATAAATAAAGAGTCGTTATAAAATTATGGTAGTCACCAGTAGGTGCATCTCTATATAACGTTAAAAGCTGCAATCATTGCAACAGAAATCTAGTGATCAAACTTTCAGTCTGCAATAACACAGTAATATAATTTTATCTTCCAATATGAAACAATACCTGACAAGTATCAAGAATAAAAATGCTGTTCTATGTCGAGAATATGTATCCATTGCTAGAGAGTAAGGAGATATAAAATAAAGAAAGTATGAAAGTCATTTAGTGATAATGACCTCATCACACGATTAGACTGTATTTTTTGCAGATGTGTTTTTATATCCTCAGTTATAGTATAAGCATCAGCTGATAACTTCTATAATACCTACTCAAGATAATCAATATTCAAGCGAAAGGGGCTAGGCCTTGTTCGGCATAAGACAGCGTATCATTGCGGCCAACGATGATGTGATCGACTAAAGATAAATCTAACAAGTCGCACGCTTTTTTGAGCTCATAAGTGAGTATATTATCCGCGGCTGAAGGTTTAGAGTCGGTATGAGGATGGTTGTGAGCGATTATCAACTGACTAGCGGCGTGAGTGAGTGCGTGGCGAAGTACGTGTTTGATGCAGACCGAGCACGAGGAGATACCGCCGGTAAATAGTATCTCAAAGTTCAGCAGACTCAAGGCATTGTCTAAACACAAGACGGCAAAGACTTCTCGGTGCTCGCCGCGTAATTGCGTACTAATATAGTCTTTGACCACTTGTGAGCGCCCAAGTCCCTGTCCGGTTTTAAGCTTACTGTCTAAGTAGCGCGTGCCCATCTCAAGCGATGCGAGTATCTGGGCATACTTGGCAGGGCCGATGCCATGGCAGGCAAGAACGACCTCTTTTGGCGCAGCTAACAGCTCGGCAAGCGAGCCAAACTCATCGATCAAATACCTTGCCAGCTCAATAGCCGACTGCGACTGAGTACCGGTGCGCAAAAATATCGCTAGTATCTCAGCGTCAGAGAGATGACTTGCGCCAAATTTTAGTAGCTTTTCTCTTGGTCTATCATCTTCGTGCCAATCCTTGATCGCCATTATTCATCCTTTCTTGGCTAAGAGTTATGGAGGGGTTTTGCGCGCGGTTTTTGATTGATTCATTCACAAAGCTAGTCATGGTTTTTTATAAAAAATGGCTAAGCTAGCGATAGCACTATAAAACCTTACCTAACTTATCTCATACTTGTTACTATAAGCGCAAATTTTATCTTTTCTTTTCTTTATTACCTATCGATGTCATGCTTATGTCAAACGTTCTACTCGCTATCACCGGCGGTGTCGCCGCTTATAAATCTGCTTTTTTTGCCCGCTTATTGATCAAAGCAGGGTTTGAAGTGCGCGTCATTATGACCACAGGGGCGCAAGCTTTTATTACCCCGCTTACCTTGCAAGCTTTAACTGGTAATGAGGTACATACCTCACTACTCGATGAAGAGGCTGAGGCGGGTATGGGGCATATCGAGCTGGCCAAGTGGGCCGACTTACTCATTATCGCGCCCGCTTCTGCCAATACTCTAGCGCGACTGGCGATGGGCATGGCCGATGATTTGCTTACTACCGTTTGTCTAGCGACTAGCGCGCCTGTCATGGTTGCTCCGGCAATGAATCAGCAAATGTGGGCGCATCCGGCGGTGAGTCTTAATGTGCAGACTTTGCGTGATATGAATTATCATATCATTATGCCAGCGAGCGGCGAGCAGGCCTGCGGTGATGTCGGTGCTGGGCGCTTGCCTGAGCCTGAGCAGCTATTGAGCGAGGTGCAACTGTTTTATAAGCAGCAGTCTATTGAACAGAGTTTAACGGGCAGGCGAGTGGTGATTACCGCAGGGCCAACGGTTGAGGCGATAGATCCGGTGCGCTATTTGTCCAATCACTCTTCTGGCAAGATGGGTTTTGCACTAGCTAATGCCTGCCGTGATGCTGGCGCGGAGGTGGTGCTAATCGTCGGTGGTAAGGTGAGTCTGCCGACGCCGACGGGTGTCACGCGCATCGATGTGCTGTCAGCCGAGCAAATGCTGAGCGCCGCGCAGCAATGTGTCGATGGCACACATAGCGCCTTACAAGCTCTGCCAGCCTTAGCGTTTGACGAGCATCATAGCCATGACCACGAGCATGACGATTGCTGTGGTTGTAAGGATACGGATAGCTATATCGAAGAAAGTCGTCTCACTAAACCGGCAGATATCTTTATCGCGACCGCCGCCGTTGCTGACTATCGGACTCGCGATGCTGCGCCGCAAAAAATCAAAAAAACTCAGGACGCTATGTCGCTTGATTTGGTCAAAAACCCAGACATTTTAGCGACAATTTCTTTAGCGCATCCAGAGCTGTTTGTCGTTGGCTTTGCCGCAGAAACCCAGGACGTTGAGCGCTACGCGCGTGGTAAGCTTGCGGCCAAAGATTTAGACATGATTGCTTGTAATGATGTCTCCCGAGCTGATATCGGCTTTGCAAGCGATGATAATGCCATGCAAGTGTTTTTTGCTGAACACTATGATCAGGACGCAGTAGTGCTCGATAAAGCCAGCAAAAACAAAATCGCAGAGCAATTGACCACTTTGATAGGTCAGACCTTGGCAAAGCGCTAATGGTTTTGCGCACTAATAAAGGCAGTCATGCAAGCGCAGTTATGCCATACAAGTTTAACAGGTGAGCGCAATGGTGGCTGATGAGCACACACAGACGCTACTTTTATTAGCTATATTTGGCTTCGCGTCGCTGCTGCATGGTATTAGCGGACTTGGCGTGACTTTGGTGACGACTACCGCTTTAGCGAGTCTTTACCCTTTGCCGCACGCTATTGTATTGGTTATTTTTCCCTCACTACTACTCAATGCCATGACTTGGCTGAGTGGTGGGGGACGTAGTGTTTGGCAAAACCTCACTTATTATGGCAAACGTTACTGGCTATTGGCTTTGATGAGTTTGCTTGGCAGTCTACTGGGGGCAAAACTGCTCTTATGGGTGGAGAGCGCTTACATCTTATTGTTACTGGCCGCGGTGATAAGTTTTTATGTCATAACGGCACTGCTGGGCAAACAAATACGTCTGCCAAATACCAAGGCTATGCTCATTATCGTAGGTCTAAGCGCAGGTATCATAGGCGGCGCGACGAATGCCATGTCGACTATTTTGATGATGTACTTATTGTCAGCGAGCGATGATAAAGATACTATCGCCAAAGTCGGCAATATGTGTTATTTCTTAGGGAAGATTGCGCAAATTATTGTCTTGCGTGAGCCTATTATGGCGCTGACAGGGAGTGAGTGGCAACTGATAGCTATCCTTAGTGCGGTATCTGTTGTTGCCTTATTAGTAGGGATTCGCTTACGTCGTTATTTACCGCAAGCGCGCTTTCGTCAGCTTATTCTACTGATTTTAACGGGACTGGGTTTGCGCGTTGGCTGGCAGGGAATAACCGCATTAATGATGTAATGACCCTATAAAAAGATATAGTCGAACCACTATTAAAGTGTTAAAGCGTTAGACTCGTTTAGCCTACTACTGTAGTACTTGCACTCGTCTGCCTTGTACCACTTTTCATATTGATTGACTATAGCCACAACATACTTTTAAAAATGAAACAACTATCGGTATGTCTATAACGGTATACCTATAAAAAAACCTCACTGCTAAGTCATGACATTAACAGTGAGGTTTTGGCTTTGTTGTTATTGCTGTTTTGTATAGGACTCACTTAAAGTAAAAAGAAGTACGCCCATAGTCCAATAACGCCTGTAGCTATGATATTAAGAACCACGCCTGTACGTATCATCTCAGATTGTTTGATTAACCCCGTACCAAATACGATCGCATTCGGCGGCGTGGCTACAGGTAGCATAAAGGCGCACGAAGCACCAATGCCGATTACCAGTACTAATACTTCACTTGGAATACCCATCTGCTCAGCAATCGCTGCAAACACAGGGACTAATAGTGCAGCAGATGCCGTATTGGAGGCAAATTCGGTCAAAAAGATGATAAAAGCTGAAATAGCAATCATCACTAGGATGAGCGGCGCCGCTGATAAAGCGCTAGCAACGGTTTCCCCTAGCACTAAAGAGGCGCCAGAGACTTTTAACACTGTCGATAGCGCGATACCGCCACCGAATAACATGAGCACGCCCCAGTCGGTATTATCAGAGACTTGCTTCCAAGATACTAACCCTAAGCTAACGACAGCTGCCGCGGCTGATAATGCAATCACAGCATCTGTATCAGAGATATCTAATGCTGCACCTATTTTTTTGGAGAATATCCAGCTAAGCGCTGTCAAAACAAAAACAATGATAGTGACTATTCTTGGTTTATTCCACTCAATAACCTCATCTTGCGCAATAGTGACTTGTCGATTGAGATTAGGTTTGAGTACCAAGTACATCGCACCCAGCAAGATAGGTAACAACACTAGCATCATCGGGATACCAAACTTCATCCAATCGATAAAAGCGATATCTAAAGCTTTGGCAGCGATAGCATTAGGCGGTGAACCTACGATAGTCCCTAATCCGCCAAGACTGGCTGAATAAGCAATACCTAATAACACGAATACAAAGGTGCCACGATCTTTTTCGCGATCTACTTGGGTTAAAATACCTAGCGCTAACGGTAACATCATCGCGGCAGTTGCGGTATTCGATATCCACATCGACAAAAACGCCGTCACCCCAAATATCAAAAACACGGCGGTACCCAATTTACCACCTGACAAAGATAGTATTTTTAGGGCAATCTTTTTGTCTAATTGCTGTACGTGCAATGCTGCTGCTAAAGCAAAACCACCAAAAAACAAATAAATGATGGGGTTGGCAAAGCTTTGCAAACCAATTCTTGCATCAAAATCTGGAATGCCAATCAGCGTTCCTATTACCACGACCAGTATGGCGGTAATAGTGACGTGGACCGCTTCGGTAAGCCAAAGCGCGCCGATGAAGAACAACATTGCCAAGCCTTTATTGGCACTGATATCAAATGGCAGAATGTTATAAATCACTAGACTGACTACTGCTGCTATAGCGACGACGATCAATCCTTTGCCTGTACCTTTTGGAAAAGTATCGGTAAATAAATACTCATTACCGTCTTTAGGCAGGTGATCATCTAATTTTTGTTCTGACATGAATAGTCCTTGTTATGCGCAGAGATATGGTGGGAGTATTAACTAGAGGCTACTGATAGAGAATGATGAATAGACTAATCGCTTTTAAGGACAGCTGCTATAAGTCGCCAAGTCTTATCTTTAGCCACATAAAAAATTTAGCCATAAATATGGAAGCTATAGTAGCAGAATGATGTCGGTTAAAATAATGACTATTTTTGATGCTTCACAGCCAATCCATAATAGGGCGTGTTGAACATTCGACCATGGCACTGACAGAGACTATTTTTTAGGCGATTTGCAGATAAAAATGGTAAGTTTAGTTGTTCTAAGCGTCTATTTTTATCAATAAAGCGGCAAAAAAAAGTACTGTCCCTGTTGTTGTAGTTAGGGCTGATGCTAAAATCGCCCTAGTCGTTGTTACTGTTTAAATAAAATCAGCTATCCAATGCAATAAGCATTACCTGCAATTTTCACTTAGACTAGAACTATTTTAGCATCAGCAGTGCGCATTTGTGAATGTTCAACACGCCCTAATAAAGTGAAGGGTAAAAGATTTAATATCTGGTTCATTATTGACTACTATCGATGAACCGTTTACTCATTACCGAAATAAAGCCGCTGCGCTATCCGAAAAGTATTACAGTGCGCCTCAACGACATCCTCAATATCCTCTGAATAGCCGCCGCCCATCACAATAGCGACTGGAATATCAGCGTCTTTGGCTTGCTGCAATACGTACTCATCACGCGCTTTACAGCCGGCTTGAGTGAGCGCTAGCTTGCCTAATTTATCAGTCGCTAGTACATCGACCGCCGATTGATAAAAAATCATATCGGGGGCGACCTCGTCTAGTAAGCGCGGCAAAGTGTCTTTTAATACGCGCAAGTACTCTTCATCGCCAGTATCGTTATCAAGCTCAATATCTAAGTCAGAGATCTGCTTACGAAAAGGATAATTCTTGGCGCCGTGCATGCTAAAGATAAACACTCTAGGCTCATCAGCCATAATACTGGCATTGCCATTGCCTTGATGCACATCCAAATCGACAACCAGTATTTTGCTCGCCTGTCCGCGGTTTAGCAGTAAGTTGCTGGCGATACAGACATCATTAAATACACAAAAACCCTCACCATGACCGGCAAAAGCGTGATGGGTGCCGCCGGCGACATTCATCGCTACCCCATACTGCTGAGCGTATAGCGCGCACTCATAAGTGGCATGTGCGATATGCCGACCGCGGTCGACTAAAGCCTCAGTCATCTCAAAACCGATAGGTCGCGCCTCTTTGCGGGTTAAGGTTTGAGTCTTGAGCTTATGCCAATAGTCAGCCGTATGCGTCGTTAAGATCTCCGCTTCTGTCAGCCGTTTTGGCGCAAAAAAGTTATCGGGAGTAATGGTGCCTTCACGCAATAAGCGCTCAGGAATCATAGTGTATTTTTGCATAGGGAAGCGGTGTCTTTCAGGTACGACATAACGAAACACTTCAGAATAAGCTATTTTCAACATAGTACTATCTTTTAGAACGGTGGTTTTAAAGCGGAGAATTTAAAATGGTGATCTTACAACAATAATCTTAAAGCGATGATTTTAAAAAAGCGGTTATTGCATTTTTTTGCTGGCTAAAAAATAAGTACGCGCATCCACTTGCGCGCGTAATTCGCCTAATAAAGTGGGCATATCCTCGCTAGGCTCTTGCGTATTTAGCAAGTCACTAAATACCTCGTAAGCAACAGTGGTCATAGCGACTACGCTTTGTAGTAAATGCTCAATGATATCGTCATCGAGTCCTAACACTTCGACATCAAGCGCGTTTTTGTAGCGCATCTCACCATCGCTGACATCCATCTCTAGATTACCCACGACCATATCGTAGTTGAGTTGGGTCATCAGTAACATCGCCGCACTTTGATGACTCTCTGGTATCAAAAACGGTAAAATCCCATAAACCGCGAGTAAACGCTCTTTTTCTTGGACTCGAAATAAGTAGCCGCAGTCTATTTTTCGGTTTCTCATCCGCAGTGATAGATAGTGCGACTGCTCAGCGTCCGAGATCCTAGGTTTGTAGTGCGTATAATGCCAGTGTTTACTACGAAAATAGAGCTTTAAATAATCGATAATCGGCGTCTGATTTGGGCTATTAATAGAATCTTTGCTTAAAGACGCTCGCTTTGAGAAGTCCTGTCTTGACGAGGCCTTAGTCGTTTTGCTGGTATTAATATTATCGGCTACACGATTATTTTTATTGTCATCCTTTGCACTCTCAGTGCGCAAGCTTTCAGGTTGTTTCCTGTCCGCGCCAATAGCACTGTTATCATTGCTAACATTGTCTTTATGGTCAATATTGTCAGCAGGACTGCTGTCTTGCGGCGCGCTACTGGTGAGTAGTCGCTTGAGTTTTTGCCATAAGCTGAGTTTAGACTTACTATCCATAGTTTTGTCTTATAAGTGTGAGCGGATACAAAGATAATCCATTATCTTCTAGTCTGTAAAATAATAGCAAATAAGGAGCTATTAGTCTTTTGTCGCAAATATTTGTTGAATATTAGGCTGCTCATAAAAGGCCTGCAACATATCGCGTAGATGCGCGCTCAGCCATTCGCTATTGATAGCATCCTCGATGATAGGCAATAGCGTAGGAGTGAGTTTAGATACGGCTAGCTCATCAATATTGACGCTAGCGGCTAAGGCTGCGATAGTGTCGCCTTGATGATTGTCATACCAAGTCTCGACACTCGCCGCGACTAAACTGCGCAGATAAGGCGAGAGGCGCAGACGATTATAGCTTTGCTGTACGCTGGCTTCGATGTGCTGAATACTCCCATTATCAGGATCGTTGTCTAAGTAGGTTTGTAGTTGGCTCACGGGCTGATCTTTGATACGGGCCCAGCCCATTACGAGTAGCCTTGAGACTTCCTCGTTAGATAAGTGCGCTTGGGCATTCGCTTCTGCTTTATTGGTTAAATCCTTGATATTACGGTGTAAATAAGTTTGCAGTTTTTCGTCTAAGTTACGATTGGTGGCTTTTTCAAAAGAGCTACGACCCATTTTCATCAGCTTACCGACGCCGCCCGCTTTATCTAACGTGCTTTCCATAAAGTCGTTGATAGCGTGATACAAGGTTTGAGTCAGCAGATCGGCGAAGGTGTCATTACCGATGAGCGCGTGTATCAGTCCGTTACGCTGCTGCTGATGACTGCCGATATAATTCGCTAGCGTCTGTACTTGCGTCTCATCGACAAGCTCAGATAGCGGCACGTTGTCATTGACAGGATGATAAATCACAGTCTGCAGGATAGCTCTAATATCGGTGCGCATGACTTCAGTCATCGGCTGAGTGAGGAGCCAGTCATTAATGAGATGCTGTAAGTCCTCACAGCTTAGGTATTGACGCATTGGCTGGGTACCAAGCCATTGCCAAGCGTCATTGACCAGCGGCTTAGCTTGCTGACAGAGCCACTGCTGCGTAAACTCAATCTGGGCCTCGATTAGCTTATGAATTGAGGAGTCCGCCAGCTGCTCTTTATTGGCATTATGACTGGGTGAGTTGCCCTGTAAAGTATCAGGCGTAGAGTTGTTTGTAGGCTTTGATGATGTTGTATCTATTGTTGTATTTGCGGTCATATTTACAGCCATATTTAAAATTATGAGATTCGACTATTTGCTATACTATAGGTTTGCAGTGGTGGTATTAGCATAGCGTATTATGACATGAAGGTAACGGATGTTTTTAATGAATGTTTGTGCGAGATGCTTGTGAGGATTGTTTATAATCAGTTTGTAGATTACAGACCGTTTCTCAAGCGAATGCTAAAATCGCTACGAGCCTGAGTATTGAACTGTGCTAAGACAATACTCAAGCAATAATAGATAAGAGGTTTCGATGGACGTGTCATCTTTTTGTGCTACTCAAACAATGCCGGTGTTAGCGCTTAACAATGTGACCGTACAACGCGGTGAGACGCCTTTGTGCGCGGGCGTTGATCTGCAGTTAGCAGCTGGCGATATTTGTCATCTCATTGGTGCTAATGGTACGGGTAAAACCACCTTGCTGATGCAGCTAGCAGGTCTATTGCCAGTATTAACAGGGCACATAGACTATCTAGGTCAGCAAGGTTTGCCAGTGCAACCATTATACGTCTCGCATCAGCTCGGTATTCATCCCAATCTCACTGTGGCCCAAAACCTAACTTTTTTGCTTAATCTATATGGTATAACGCCAAGCGTCTATGATATTGATGAAGCTTTAGCTTGGGTGGGTTTGCAGGGTTTTGAGACCATCAGCTCAAGCCACTTATCCGCTGGGCAGACGCGGCGTATTACTTTATCCCGCCTTTACCTATTGAGCCCTGATGTCACCCCTTTGTGGCTACTCGATGAGCCGTTTACGGCACTCGATGTCGATATGGTGGCGCGAATGCAAGAGCACTTACAAGCGTTTGCCGCGGCAGGAGGAGCGATAATAATGACCAGTCATCAGGCCGTCGATGTGGCCAATCAAGTGCTGGACTTGTCAGCGTATCTTGACTTGTCAGAACATGAGTCACTAGAGCCTGATTTATCAGATGACGAAGATTTAGATATACCGTAATGGGTTTAGGTAACGACTGTTTTGCAGTAATGACAATGCTAAACAATGCTAAGTGATGCCAACCAATGCTAGACATTGCTTATATATAGCACGGGTTATGTTCAATATATGATGCTAGGTGTATAGGATAAAGGGCTATAAAGGGTAACGAATGACGGAAAGCCGCATACAAAATATAAATAGTGGTCATATCAATAATGATGGCGATGCTAATATTGGCGATATAAATAATGCTGCTCGCACTATCAGCTTCATGCAATTGTGGCGTCGTGAATGGCAAGTCAAGCAGCAAGGCGCGGTACAGTGGTTATATCCATTAGTACTGTTTTTGGTGATTGTGACTTTATTTCCGCTTGCCGTCGGTAGCGAGCCGCAGCTATTGCAGCGCTTAGGAGTGCCAGCGGTGTGGATTGCCGCTTTACTCTCCTTAGTTATGGGCGTTGATGGACTGTTCAAGCCTGCACTCGATAACGGCACGCTTGCGCAATTGGTCGTCGCCAAAGCCTCACTACCGTTATGGGTGCTGATGCGCCTCACCATTCATTGGCTGTTTAGTAGTGGCATTGTGGCGTTACTGAGCTTATTAGCGGTGCCTTTATTTGGCCTGAGTTGGTTTGAGGCGGGTATCTTGATGGCGTCGATTATCGTTGGTAGTCCGATGTTGCTGATGCTCTCAGCGATTGCCAGTAGCTTAACGTTATCCCTAAAAAACGGCGCGGTGCTTGTACCTCTGATTGCGCTACCGATGCAGCTACCGGTATTGATTTTTGCGACGGGTGCAGTGGACTTATTTGCGACGGGCCTCAATGGTTTGCCTATTTTGGCGTTACTCTTAGCGGGTAGCATAATCTCCCTACTGGTAATGCCTTGGGTGGTTGCGATGACGCTGAAAATGTCTTGGCTGAATTAAAACAATTAGGCGCTTTAGCGATGAGCTGTGCGAAAGTTTAGGCTTTGAGTTTACAGCGTGGTTAAAAGCGCTAACTTTGCTATAATAGAGGATACTCGTTTTTGCTGGTGACCTAGCAACGATAAGGTGAGCAAAAAACGACTATAAACAAGGCGTTAGTGATAATGACTAGCTTATCGTTGCTAGTTTATCTTACTAGCTTTGTTAATGATTACTCTCTCATAAGCCTGCTTCATTTACTTGCTATGTAATAGGTCTAATCCATGCCCAACCTCAACAATGTCTCATCGCCAAATGTGTGGCAGCGCCTTTGGCAAGGTTTTTTGATTACTGTAGGGACTAAGCAGTTCTTTCGTATCTTTTCGCCTTGGGTGAAGTGGCTTAGTATTTTGGCGGCTATTTGTCTGGCTATAGGCAGTATTTGGGGTTTGGCCTTTGCGCCGCCTGATTATCTGCAAGGTAATAGCTACCGAATTATTTTTATTCATGTTCCTGCTGCCAGCCTTGCGATCTCCATCTATTTTGCCCTAGCGGTATTAGGGGTGATCTTTATGGTGTGGAAGATAAAGACGGCAAGCTTAGTGGCGCAAGCACTCGCGCCTTTTGGGTTTTTGTTGTGCGTGATTAGTTTACTTACTGGCTCAATTTGGGCCAAGCCCACTTGGGGCACTTACTGGGTGTGGGACGCGCGTCTGACCTCGATGCTGATTTTGGCGTTTTTGTACGCAGGGGTAATGGCGTTATTTGCTGCGTTTGAGCATACCTCTAATCGCGGTAAAGCCGCCGCCATTTTATCCATCGTCGGCGCGGTGAATCTGCCGATAATCAAGTACTCAGTGGAGTGGTGGAATACGCTACATCAAGGCGCGACCTTTACGCTGACCGAAGCGCCAAAAATGTCAGCAGACATGTGGCTGCCATTGCTGCTCATGGTGATAGGGAGCTATTTATTAGTAGCAGCGCTTGCGATCTATCGGACCAATACCCTAATCTTAAACCGCGATCAAAGCAAAGCTTGGGTCAAAGAATACATCCGCAATCAACGTAAATAGTAGCAACTTAAATAGTAACAACGTTAATAATATCAAAATGTTCTGAGTGTTTTAGCATCGCGCTATTGTAGTTTACGTTTTAAAGTACCTTGAAAGTACATTAGGAGAACAAATGCAGCCTTACTTTTATAGCCTCTCGGAGTTTTTTGCTATGGGTGAGCATGGCGTTTTTGTTTGGTCTTGCTGGGCGATTACTGTTGGCCTAGTTTTGGCTTTTATTTTCTATAGCCGCGCGCAAAGAAAGACGCTACTAAAACAGTTAACTATTCAACAAGCGCGTCAGGCGCAGCGCCATTCTAGTAAGCCGCCTAGCGCTGCGACCAAATAAAATGTCTGCCAGCGCTTCTTAATACTTCTCAGAATTCCTTAGGACTGTATAGTCCCTTTAGTGACAGTAGTTTCCCAATGATTAGGTTTGACCGCAGCAGTTTACTCAGGTTTTATCGGTTTTATTGATTTGTACCAGCTACGCTACCATATAAACGTTATAAAGCTACTATAGTTAGCTCAAAATAAAGTTGTTATAAATTTGAACGCGCTACTACTGGTATAAATTTTACTTGCGTGCTGTTATCTTTCGATGCTGCTTAAAATTCATCCCAGCAGCGCTATGACATTTTTATAGTGAATAGACTACAGTAAGATTTACTGCGCAAAATAGCTATTTTATAAAAGAGGTAAGATATGAACGCCGTTCGACGTAAAAAGCTTATGTGGGTTATGTTTACGCTAGCAGGTGCGGCTATCGCTGTGGTGCTCGTCATCTATGCTATCGGACAGCAAACAGATTATTATTTTGATCCGACTGCGATTGCTCAAGGTGAAGCGCCGCAAAATAAGCGTATTCGCGCAGGTGGTATGGTCGTCGCCGGTAGCGTACAACGTGCTCCTGATGACCCTTTAAGTGTGCAGTTCGCTATCACGGATTTTGCAGAGACGGTTCCGGTCACTTATCAAGGTATCTTGCCAGACTTATTCGCTGAAAATTCAGGCGTTGTCGCTACGGGCAAAATGCAAGGCGAAACCTTTGTCGCCGGTGAGGTCTTGGCTAAGCACGATGAAAATTATATGCCTGTTGAGGTGGCGGAGTCTTTAAAAGAAAATAATCGTAAGGGTCTGGCTCCTGCCTCTGAGCAGTACAATCCTGCTGAGCCTATCCATAAAACGGAAACGTTACAGCAGTAAAAACGGCTATTAAAAACTTAGATATTAAAAGCTCAGTTCGCTGCAATAAGAAAGCCACCAATACTTATATCGGTGGCTTTTTTGCGTTCAAGGGTTTTATTTTCAAGAGTAATTAGTCTATTGAAAAAAGCCTCTAAAATCAGTCGTCCCATTGTGGTGAGTAGTCAGGATGCTCGATTTTACGGCCATCGCTACGGGCCAACTTGCCGATCTGCTCTAACTCATCAGCACTGAGCTCGATCTTAGTGGCGTCTAAGTTACCTTGCAGATGCTCAGGGTTAGAGGTCTTAGGAATAGCGACGCGATCTTTATCTGAGAGTATCCAAGCCAATGAGACTTGCGCTGGCGTGGCATTATGGTTATCAGCGATTTTTTGAATCACTTCATTATCGAACACATCACCGCGCGCTAGGGGCGAGTAAGCTTCTAACAAAATATGATGATTATTCAAAAAGGTCTGCAAGCTGTCTTGCTTAATAAACGGATGAAACTCAACTTGATTGACGACGATTGGCACATCAGCGTGTTTTTTTGCCTCTACTATGTTGGCAATATTAAAGTTAGAGACGCCAATATGACGAGTCAGACCTTGTTTTTGTAGCTCGCACAGTGCAGGAATGGTCTCAGATAAAGGCACACGGTCATCTGGCCAGTGCAATAGCAGCAAATCTACATAATCCGTATCTAAATCTTTTAGCGATTGCTCGGCGGCGGCTTTTAGCTTCTCAGGTTCAAACTTCATATCATCTGGGAAGATCTTAGTGGTCAAAAAGAACTTATCACGAGCCACGCCTGATTGCTTGATACCTTCACCGACCTGCTTTTCATTACCGTAAGCTTGCGCCGTGTCTATGTGCTCATAGCCCATCTGCAGCGCTTTGCTGACGACTTCAACACAGTCGTTACCTGTAGATTGCCAAGTCCCTAGTCCTAATACTGGAATGTTAGCTTGTCCTGCCGTGCGAATAGTATAGTTTTTTGTGCTCATATTATTATCCTTGTTGCCAAAAATGTTTATCCACTATAAAAAAAAGCGACTCTAAGCGAAAGGGCAGCTGACGCTTTTCTACAAAGTACGAACAGCTTGTAACGTCTCTTAAAGTCTAGAACCGAATTGGCATAGCGACATAGATAATAATGAGTCTTTGTATTTACAAATCCTTACTCGTAAAAGGGTTTTATATTTGTACATATAAATTTTGAGATCATATAAACCGCGATTTACCGGAAAATGAATCAAGAGCTAGGCATCAAAAAAACGCCCACTACTAGAGTAGTGAGCGCTGCTCATGTTATCTGCTTGAAACAAAATTGTTTACATATGAATGTGCTACTGATGCAAATTTTACCTGCGTGCTGCTATTTTTTGATGCTGCGTCAAATTCATTCAAGTAGCGCTACGATACTCTTAAAGCAATTGAACGGTAGTCATTCCAAAATAAAATGCTTAACTTACTCAGCAGCAACTTTACCAGTAGCAGACGCCGTACCAGCAGTCGCGGTCACTTCGTTGCCATTAGCATCCCAGATCTTTGGATATTTATAGCCTGGGAAAGAGTCATGCGCGTACGCTTTGAAAGCTTCAGAGTTATAAGCATTCGTGACATCTTTCACCCACTTTTTATCAGCGTCAGCTGACTTAATCGCTGACCAGTTGACATAGTTAAAGCTTGGCTCTTGGAATAACGCTTCAGTCAGCTCGATACCAGCATCGGTTGCATAGTTGCCATTGATAACGGCAAAGTCCACTTCATCGCGCGCGCGTGGCAGCTGCGCCGCTTCTAATTCAACGATATTGATATCGTATTTGCTATTATCAGCGATATCTGTTTTGGCTGCGGTTAGCGGATCGATATTGTCTTTTAGGGTAATCCAGCCCAGATCATCCATCATCACTAGCGCACGAGCGAAGTTACTTGGATCGTTTGGCGCTGAGACGCTCATACCCTTATAAGCGTCTTGTAGGTCACTCTTTTTACCCGAATAAATTCCTAGCGGCGCGGTTGGCACCTGAAAGACTTCGATCAAATCTAGGTCGTTTTCAGTCTTAAAGGTATCGAGATAAGGCTTATGCTGAAAGATATTGATATCTAAGTCGCCATCAGCCAAGGCTAAGTTCGGACGGACATAGTCGGTAAAGGTAATGAGCTCAACCTCATAGCCTTGCGCTTCAAGTGAGCCTTTAACTTGGTTACGTACCATGTCAGCGAAGTCGCCTTCGGTGGTACCAATGGTGATTTTGCTGTGCTCAGGATCGATATCGGTCGCCGCTGCAGTCTCGTTAGTTGGCGCTTCTTTGGTCGCTTCTGGCGCTGAGGAGTTATTACAGCCGACTAATACAAGGCCTGAGACGCCGACAGTGGCAAGTCCAAGCGCTAATTGGCGGCTGATATCTGTTAATTTCATAAATTATCCTTAATAAAAATGCATTAGGGGTCACGGCTTGTCCATCAGTCATTAAAAAAATGATTAGAATAGAGTCTGTTGGGTATTCACAATCAAGCAATGCTGCTAAATAACCTGTGCATAAAAAGAGCACAAAAGTAACTTTAGTACCTTATAAAGTCAAGCGTTTTGCTTATGAGTAATCTGCATCAAAGGTGGCGTATTATTCATAAGCTTGTGCTCAGCAGTGAGAGTCGATAACTCCTTTTTATCAACGTCTTATTAGCACTAGCGTTGGCCATAAACGTTGATCATAGTGCTTTGACAAAAAAGGCTAAGACTAGCGCTTATCTAAACGCGTCGCCAGCCAATTACCAAAGGCTTGAATTGAGATGACCATGACAGAGAGCATGATGACGATAAACACCATGACTTCGGTCTGATAGCGATAGTAACCGTAACGAATGGCTAAGTCGCCCAAGCCGCCGCCGCCAATCATACCAGCCGCTGCAGAAAAGGAGAGGAGGCTGATACACAAAATAGTCACTGATAATACGATACCTGAGCGTGCCTCATTAAGGAGCACTTTGATGATGGTAAAGGGCCGAGCGCCCATAGATTCGGTGGCTTCAATGATTCCGCGCGGGACTTCGCGCAGGTTTTGTTCTACCAAGCGCGCAAAATAAAAGGAGCCGGCGATAGCTAGTACCAAGGAAGCGGCAATCGGACCGATACCGGTACCGACAATAGCTTTGGTAACAGGGCTCATCGCAATCATCAAAATTACGAACGGAAAAGCGCGCATAAAGTTCGTGACGCCGCCGAGCACTCCGTATAATGCTTTGTTTTGTAAAAACTGCCGGTCACTCGATAAAAATAAAAATACGCCGAAGAGTCCACCGATAGTCACCGCCGCGGTGGTAGAGATACCAAGCATAATAAAAGTATCAAGGGTTGCCTGCCAGATCTCTTTTTTTAGAGCCAGTAACTTATCAATCGAGGCGGATAATTCAGCACCAGTCAACATATCTATTTCTCTTGCTTTATTAGGTTATCGCTAATCTTCGTGGACTAAGCCTTGGCCTATCGGAGTGGTGGCTTGAATCAGACCGTCTCGGACTTGAGCAACTTCAAGTAGCTGTCCTTCGTGCAGGAGAGCGGCACGATCGCACAATCTACGAATGACGCTCATCTCGTGAGTGACAATGACAATAGTCACCCCAAGCTGCTGATTAATATCACGCAGGCAGGTGAGTAAGCTGCGGGTAGTAGCAGGGTCGAGTGCACTGGTAGGCTCATCAGCAAGCAATACTTTAGGGCTCGGAGCAATCGCGCGGGCGATACCGACACGCTGCTTTTGGCCGCCTGAGAGCTGCGCAGGGTAATGACTGGCGCGGTCGGTGAGATCGACAATGGCTAAGCACTCCATGACGCGTTTGTGAATATCACGACTAGGATACCCTGATACTGTTAGATTAAATGCCACATTGTCAAAGACCGTACGATTCGACATTAGATTAAACTGCTGAAAGATCATCCCAATGTTATGACGAGCGATACGTAAATCGCTCGCCGTTAAAGTGGTCAAATCCGTACCATCAATGATGACCTGTCCATTATCGGGACGCTCTAGCATATTGATTAGGCGTAGTAGGGTTGATTTGCCCGCGCCAGAATAGCCCATGAGACCGAAGATCTCACCTTGTTTGACCGTCAAAGAGGTCGGCTTCACAGCAGTAAACCAATGTGCCTTACCATCGGCCCCTTTTATGGAGCGGTCGCTCATAAAGCTTTTGGTCACATCATTTAGGACGATCATGTCACTCATGGAATGCTCAAAATTTGATAGAGAATAAAGTAAATAAGGACTAGCGTTAACGATAGAATAAGGGGCGGTAATATAGCATAATATTGAGTGATATGGCACAGGCAATTGTCAATCGTGCAGTACAAATACGAGGAATCATGCAAGGGGACGACAAGCCGCGGCAAGTGCTGCCAGGCTCATAACCTCTTATGATCAGCGCTTGATGTTAAGCTGTACGCTTTGACTGTCTTTATAGCTATAATGCGGATCATGCTTGACCGGTATCACCACCAAAAAACGAGTGTGCCCGTTGATAGTATCTGTCAAAATACGGCCTTGATGCGCGTTAACGATTTGTGAGACTAGCGATAGCCCTAAGCCTGAGCCTTTCTTCTTTTGCTGCAAACGTACAAAAGGGCTGAAAATCTCTTCGCGCTTATCTTCAGGGATACCCGAGCCCTCATCAATCACCGCGAGAACGGCATATTTAGGTGCAGGGCGCACAGGCTCTGCTTTGGCTTTTTTGAGGTGTTTTTTGAATAAGCCTTCTTTTTTTGGAGTGGTCGTTGTCTCGCTCTTACGCTCATCAGTATCTGTTTTTACGTCTGCCTTATCGTTATCATCCGCTATTCTTAGTGCGCTATCGTTAGCAACTAATTCAGTAGAATCATGGCTAAGCGGCATAGGTTGACTGACACCTTTCTTGACACTGGTCTCACCATTAGCTAAAAGTGTCTTAGAGGCGGCTTGCCAAGTTGCATTTTGCATATGATCTATCTGCTCAGCTGTGATCTGCGCGGAGCAAGAGAGATAAACGCTATCGATAATAGACGAGTGCGCTGATACTGATGTTTGTTTGAGACTTTGTGTCAAAGCGTCTGTTGCCTCGTTAGTGGCTATGTCAGCGCCGCCGTTATGGTCTATAGACAGCTCATCATTGATAGGATTAATGCCGATACTCTCACCATTACGATAAATAGGTGGCAGAGGTGCAGGCGTATCTTTCTCTGCCGAGTTACTAAAAGTATGGTCGTCAACAGGCGAGCTCATAAAACGATCAAGCTCATTACCTAGGGGCTGATTGGAGTTATCTAACGTCTCATAATCCTTGTCGTCCAAGCTATCATAATCAGCAAAGCTACTATTGAGTACCGATTGCAGCAGATAGTCAGGTACGTTGCCTGCCTCTTCGATCTGCTGCACGCCATATAAAAACACGGTAACAGGAGGCACGCCGTGGAGCATCGCATTATTAAGTAAGTTACGGATCAGGTGAGTCAGCATCGCCGATTGACCATCGATAATTAAGTGTTCACCAATTAGCGTAGCTTCAGAATAGTGCTGGCGCTCCTGATTGATTAAATCATACAGATCTAGACGCTCAACTTGCTGCAGCACATGACCGGCGTCCAAGCGGCTGACTAATAAGATACTCTCCACCAAATCATTAAGACCTGATAGGTCGCGATTGATAGCTTGCGCGCGTTTATCAAATTTGGTTTTGATGTCATTTGGCATCGCGCTTGCTAGCATATCCATCATCTCGATCTGCAAACGGATACGGGTAATAGGGGTGCGCAGCTCATGCGAAGCGTGAGCTAAGAGTAAGTTATTAGCATTGATAAGATGCTCAATCTTTTGCGCCGCTTGATTGAAGCCATGCGCGAGTGAAGCAATCTCATCATTGCCGCGAGCATTGACCCGAACGCTAAAGTCGCCGTCACCCAATTGAATCATTTGCTGGCTTAACTGATTGATTCGCCAAGTCATGGTCCGGGCAATCCACCAAAGAACGCCCGCCATAATCATTAGCAGCAGCAGTGTACCAGTAAAGAGGTTAAGGACGGCAGAAAGTACGGGTTTTTTGGGTGGTAAGCGCGACTCATATAATAGGGTATAGCCTGTGCTACTGTAGACTTGCGCTTGCTGGTTGGGCGGAGTATCGGCAAAGGAGGGAAAAACACGAGTCATCAAAGAGGGTTCTTCAGGTAGCAGCAAGGGCAGATCGCTATTGTCCGTCTGCATCAGTAGATGACCGTCGTTGTCATATAAGCCCATCTTCGCTTGCAGGGACTCATCAAAGATATCGAAGCTTTTTTTGACCACCGCTAGCATAAAGCGAGCTTGCAGGCGATTATCTTTGCTGACAGCGACATTCAAATCGTTCAAAAAAGGATCTATCTGCCCAAGAATTTGTGTCGCTAAGACTTCTGAGCGGATGCCTGCATCTTTATCGTACACCAGCTGCGTCAACAGCACCATAGCGACTGCAAATAAGGTAAGTGCCAGCATGACACTGGCAAATAACTTGGCAAAAACAGAACGAAAACCGAGCTGCTGCATTAAAGAGTCTCTACTATCAGGCAAGTATGTATCCTAAGTGTATAGCTATTGGCATACTAGGCATACGTATACTAAGCATATCATACCTGATCAGTGGCAAATTGATAACCAACGCCGCGTACCGTAATGATGCGTTTTGGCTGACGCGGGTTGTCTTCGATTAACGCTCGCAGACGCGAGATATGTACATCAATGGCGCGGTCAATATTGTCTGAGCTATCATCGTTAGGCATCGCTTGCCAGAGCTGCTCGCGGTTCAATACTTTGCCTGAATGAGTGGCAAAATAATGCAATAGTTGAAACTGATGCGTCGTCAAGCGTACCGGCTGATCGTCGATAGTGACTTCATGGCTATCAGGAAAGACGCTCAAACGGCCAAAGGTTAAGCTGTCTGATTGACTATCTGCTTGGTTTGGTTGCTCATGGCGACGAATCACTGCACGAATACGAGCCAACAGCTCACGTGGCTCAAATGGCTTAGCGATATAATCATCAGCACCCATCTCAAGTCCTAAGACGCGGTCAGTCGTATCTCCTTTGGCAGTAAGCATGATAATAGGCACCTTATTGGTGATATTACTATTACTGCGGATTCTTTGACAGACTTGCATACCATCCATGTCCGGCAGCATAAGATCAAGCACAACCAAATCAATATCGCGCTCTTTGGTGTCTAAAATATCTAACCCTTCTTGACCAAGACCGGCATGATGGACATCGTAATAGTTCATTGTTAGATAGTCGCTAATAAGCTCAGCCAAATCTGGATCATCTTCAATCAATAAAATTTGCTTACTCATGGTTCATCTCCTAAAAATACTCTCAGTGATAGATGCTTAATATAGATATTGCCATCATTTTAATAAGTACTCTTTTATAAGGGCTACGTCATTATTATTTATAGTCAGCTCTTTCGTACCTTTTGATTCAGCGCTATTATTAAAGACAACGCTTTACGCTTAACCTTTAATGGCTAATATTTTGAAACTGATATTTTATACCTAAGGTTTTGCACTTAGTGTTTTTACCTAAGCTTCATATCCAATCATCAGTTTGCCAAAAAAGCACCTGAGCAAACAAGACGCGCTTTGTTAATATTTCTACACAATGTAACTGTCTATTTAAAACTGCAGCTTTACTAAAGCATTAAGGAGTCAAAACGGCGTCAACGAAGCGGCTTCAATCAGTGACAGATCTGTCACTGAAAGCTGCAAGATCAAAAAAATCTGCATTGGTAACGTTAAGAGATAACCACTTTTTTACCTGCAGATTCCACTGGTAAATCGGCTAAACAAATCAAGCTATCATTGTTAACCCCAGCAATCAGGTACTGTTCTGTGTCTGGATTGTATTCGATGATCTCGACAGGCTGGCGAGTCAAGCGCTGATCCTGCTTGACGATCCAAACGTTTGCAGTAAGCGGTGTTATGGGCTGATAAGGAGGCCGTTTTAAAGCGCTCAGATCAGCATCGTGTATAGCGAGCTCAGGGACGATAGTACCTACCGCTATTTGACCATAATTAACGCGGCCTGTAGCAATCATACCTGCCTTAAGACTACCTTCGCGGCTGGCATCGTTCTTTAATACTTGTACATGAACTTTTAGTTTATTTGGGTTATCGCCAACGCTCAGCTTACTGATTTGGCCGGTATATTTTCTAGGATGGCTTTGAGTACTGAAATTGACGTTCTGACCGACAGAAAGCTGTGGTTCAGCTTGAATAGGCAGGGTTGCAATAAACTGCAAATGAGTGTCATCTGCTAAAGATAACAGCAGCGTACCAGCTGCAAGCTTATCGCCACTAGCTACCGGCAGCGTCGTCACTCGTCCAGCAAAACTGGCCCGAACGATAATAGCAGCGTTTTGTGCTGTTGTTTGTGTGCTCGGCTGCGACTCTGGTTGTTTTTCTCTTTCTGTAGCAGGGGTAGGGGCAGATTGCGGGTTGGCTTGCTTCGCGCCTTGTTCGCTAGCAGTCTCGTTACTTAATCCAAGGTTTGACTCAACGTTTGGCGATTGAGCAGTGTCAGCAAGCTTAGTTTTAGGTTCTTTTACAGCAGGTTTCTGCGCTGGTTGGCCATCAGTGTTACCGCGACTTGTTGCTTTGTCGCCCGACGAGTCAGTAATGTTTTCAGTGGTATTTGCAATGATACTGTCATTTATATTGTCGCTTAGCTTCTTATCTGCATTTACACTATCGTCAGCTTGCTTCTTAGCTTCGTTATTACGAGGCAGTGATCCAGCGCTGCCAGCAATGTTATTGTCATCGATATCCTGTAGCGCCAAGATAAATAGGGGCGTACCTTCTTCTACCCATTGACCTTGTTGAACCAGCACCTGTTGTACAGTGACTGCTTTGGCAGTGACAAACTTTGATTGTTTAATAGGTTCTATCTCGCCTTGTAGGCCAAGGCTTGGCTGATAACGAGAGGACTTAAGGTTTAAAATACTATCAGCAGATAAGGTAACGGTATCGTCATTGACTATAAAAGATAAGTTTGCGTCCTCGCTCATCGGCTCACTTTGCGCGATCGCCGATTGACTCGTATCTTCGGGCGGCTGACAGGCTGTCATTAGCAATATACTGATAAATAAAGCAGTATTTTTGTGATAAGAAAAACGTATCATATCAGTCACCGTTGACAGCAAATAGCTAAGTTAAAAGGAATATAGAGCCATATTTTAGGCTAAAGTGTCTAAAAAGTGACTTGGGCGGTTTTATTAATTGCAATTCAATCTTGTATTGTTAATACTTTGTTTAGTATATTATTAAAATAATGATAACTTTCGTCTTATATAGGTAACTTATCTTACACACTTATAGTAATACAGTTAGGTTGCCGTCATATTACAACAGTTGGTTTTGGATAAATGTATGAATGTTATACAGTTGATATGACTCTAATTATAAAAAAAATAACAAAGTAGATAATAATAGCAGCATAATAAGGCAAAATATCAGCTATTTATAGTACCCTTTATAGCATCTTAGCTATAACTAGAGTCTAAGCTATAGATAGTAATTTTAAAGTTTATAGGATAGTAATGATGGACAGTAATTTTGAAGGGCTAACCGTCATGGTGATTGATGACTCAAAAACCATGCGTCGTACCGCAGAGACCTTGCTAAAAAAAGCAGGCTGCGAGGTGATTACCGCTATTGATGGCTTTGATGCGTTAGCAAAAATTGTAGATAACAATCCAGATATTATCTTTGTTGATATTATGATGCCGCGTTTAGATGGTTATCAGACTTGTGCTTTGATAAAGAACAACCCTAATTATGCTGATAAGCCCGTCATTATGCTGTCGTCTAAAGATGGCTTATTTGACAAAGCTCGCGGGCGTATCGTTGGCTCTGATGAGTATTTGACGAAGCCATTTAGTAAAGATGAGCTATTTGAAGCTATCAGTCATTATCGCTAATTGCTTTTGGGTTTTATAGATTATACTCCCACTCATTTTGGCAAATTTTTATAACAGATCCTACGGATACTCATTACAAAGGAAGCAATCATGACCACTGTTTTAGTCATTGATGACTCGCCGTCTGAGATGGCAAAATTTCGCGATATATTGGCTAAAAATAACTTTCAAGTTATAGAGGCTACTAATGGTATCGAAGGCTATCAGATGGCTACCGAGCATGTACCAGATGTGATTTTGATGGATGTCGTCATGCCTGAGATGAATGGTTTTCAGGCCACTCGTAAAATCACTCGCGATCGTACGACCAAGCATATACCAGTAGTCATTATCAGCACCAAAAGTCAAGAAACAGACAGAGTATGGGGTAAGCGTCAAGGCGCAACCGAGTATCTGACCAAGCCTATCAACGAGCTTGAGCTTATGCGCATTATTCGTAAAGTTATGGAGTAAGTTGTGGCTTCTAGAGGGTTTATTGAGCTATTGCGTCTGGCTGATTTGGCTAATTCGCGCAGCAGCGGTCGTCAGGGTAGAAAAGACTATGACTGGCGCGGGGTGGTGTTTGAGAGTAGTGGTCAGCGTTTGGTGGCGCCTCTAGGTGAGGTGGCGGAGATACTGACGATGCCTGAATACACTAGCATGCCGTTAGTTCAGCCTTGGCTACTCGGTATTGCCAATGTACGTGGACGATTGTTACCACTGACAGATTTGGCAAAGTTCTTACAGACACCAAGCAGCTCAGCTCAAGACAGCTCAAGAAAGGTATTGGTCATCGATCATCATACGGTATTCTCCGGTCTCATTGTCGATAAAGTCTTAGGCATTGAGCAGTTCACCCAAGATCAATACCGGCCAGAAGCTCTGCCTAGTGATTCAGCTTTTGCACCTTATAATCATGGTAAGTTTCACAAAGATGAAAAAGATTGGTTTGTTTTTATGCCAAGCTTACTGGCGCAAGATAAGCGCTATATAGATGCCGCCATATAAGTGTGGTTGCAAGTTTTAACCGTTAAAGCTTGCGGCTATCGTTTTTGGAGTACGCTCGTTATATTAAATATTAACAGCGAGATAAATAGAGCAAAGAGTGGATTCAGCACGCACAATGAGTCAATTCAGTCATGATATAACTTAGACCACGGTTTGAAAGGAATAAGCACGATGAGTGATGTTATAAAAAGTCCTAATACTGGTGCCAGTAACCAAACACCAGCTGTAAAAGAAGCTGCAAGCAAGTGGAGAGTTGTATTAGCCGTTTTTGCTTTAGTGAGTGTGGCCTGTTTGATATGGCTTGTCAGCTCACTGGCCTCAATCAGCCAATATGTGACTGATTTTAATCAGCTGATATCTTTGCCTGCTATTATCTTTATAGTCGCGCTAATCGGGGCAGCTTACGCTTTGTCACGGCTGCTTAAAGAACGAAGTGCCAATGAGCGCTTATTGATTGAGCAAGAAACGCTGCGTCGTCGCCAAGAGGCCAACGTCGAATCAGAACGCTCAAGTCAGATTCAAGAAGAAAACGAGCGTAACCAGCTGGCTATTTTGCGCTTACTTGATGAGCTCGCCGACTTGGCAGATGGTGACCTTACAGTGAATGCTACGGTATCAGAGGATTTTACAGGGGCGATTGCTGACTCTGTTAACTTTGCCATCGAGCAGTTACGTGAGCTGGTATTGGTTATTAATGAGACGGCGGACCGAGTCACAAACTCTACCGAACAAACTCAGGTTAACGCCGTCGAGTTGGTGGAGGCTTCTGAAAACCAAACGCAAGAGATTGCCAGTGTCTCTAAAGCGATTAACGAGATGACCATCTCAATTGACCAAGTTTCTAACAACGCTACTGAGTCGGCGAATGTTGCCCAGCGCTCGGTTGCGATTGCTCATAATGGTGCAGAGGTCGTTCAGCGTTCGATAGAAGGTATGAACGTCATTCGTGATCAGATTCAAGAAACCTCTAAGCGTATTAAGCGTCTAGGTGAGTCCTCGCAAGAGATTGGGGATATCGTTAGCTTGATTAACGATATTGCTGATCAAACTAACGTTCTGGCATTGAACGCCGCTATTCAGGCATCGATGGCAGGGGAGGCTGGTCGAGGCTTCGCGGTCGTTGCTGATGAAGTACAGCGTCTAGCAGAGCGCTCAGCCAACGCCACCAAACAGATCAAAACTTTGGTAAATACCATCCAGGCCGATACCAGTGAAGCGGTGACTTCAATGGAGTCAACGACCTCTGAGGTCGTCCGCGGTGCTCGCTTAGCCAAAGATGCAGGTGAGGCCCTAGAAGAGGTGCAACAGGTATCGAATACTTTGGCCGATCTAATTGAGAGTATCTCAAACACTGCACAGCAGCAGGCCGCATCTGCCGGTCAGATCTCTAATACCATGACGATTATTCAAGGCATTACCTCACAAACCTCTTCAGGTACGATGGCAACCGCGCGCTCAGTCGGTGAGCTAAATGAGATGGCAGCCGCCTTGCAAGAGTCAGTGACTGGTTTCAAAGTCTCTAATGATGAAGAGCATTTTGAGGATGTCGAAGAGATTGTCTAGTGCCTTGACCTTAAAGGGCAATACAGGCATTTGGTATCTAGACCACTACTGAAGGTAGAAGATGAGCCACAGCTTATCGTCATCGCGCTATTTTTATAACGGCTTTGGCCATTATAGTTATAGTCTGACAACGAGTCTTTGTGGCCGCTTCGCTGTCAGTCAGTCAATACTGGATAAGACTCGCAATATAAACGATTTGGGGCCACCTTATGAAAAACCAGCCTAATGATATCGCGGCGCTAGGATCATTGCTGCCTTTGTCAAAAGAGCAATTATCACAGCTGTCTGATGGCTGGCAGAGCAGCACGGATGCTACTGCTGAGCAGATAACCCAATTTTATAAGTCGATTGGCTCTTTGCTGACTAAGGCGAATGAGCCTGACTATCCTCCTAAATACTCGCCAACAAAACCTCTAAAGCCAAAGCAGTATCAGCAGTTATTGACTGGATGGCGGCAGCGAGTGCAGCAGCTATTAAATACCAACAGCAACGATCCTGCATCCTTGACAGCCCTTGCAAAAGCTTGTCATTACTTATGGCAAGGCGTTGATCTATCTCAAGAGAGCGCTAGTAAACAGCAGCGCTTATGGTACTTAGCGGAGCTTTGGCTTCGGAATTTAGCGCATAACCAAGAACCTCTACCACAAGATTACGTGCTCTTATTATCAGGGTTAGATCAGCTGCTTGAGACGAGCTATCAGCAGACTGCTACTCAGCAAGAAATAGACGCTAAAACAGTAAGAGAGTTAGACCAACGCTCTTTTATTCATCTACTCGATAAGCTGCTGGTGACGGTTTATATTAATATGAGCACGCTTGCTACATTAGATGGCACATCGCGCGCGCTGATTGAAAAGTTGTCCGTGCAAATGACAATGATGCATAACGATAAAAATGCTAGCTTTGTTGATGCTGACAAAACCCGCTTTGATGACAATAATGCGGCCGCCTTGACAGCTTGGCAAGCGGCGAAAGCGCAAGTGCAGCCTGATGTCTTTGATATGAACGAAGAGATCCGTCAGATCTTTATCGAGGAAGCCACAGAGAGTTTGGCAGAGTTAACGAGCTTATTGCCTGTTTGGCAACAAGATATCCATAACTTGACGCCATTAAAGGCGATACATCATAACTTTTATACCCTCAAAGGCTCAGGGCGGATGATTGGCGCTTTTAGCATCAGTGAGATAGCGTATGCTATCGAAAATATACTGATTCATCTACTAGACCAGTCTTTGCCAGTGAACGATGAGGTCGTAAGCTTAGTGGCACAAGCGGTAGAGGAGCTACCGACTTTGATTGCCAACTTTAGCGCCGCTCAGCCGCCACAATTCGACCCTGCTTTGATTATTTTGCAAAGCCATAACTTACTTGCCGGCTTGCCGTTATCTCACGGTATGGAAGTACAAGATGAGAGGGATGAAGCTAATGTGACAGAGGCGTCCGTTTCTGAAACACAGCTGCCATTGCAAGCTCAGCCACCAGTAACCACTGAGTCTGATAATATCGCCGCGCCGCAGATACCGGCTGTACTTGCTCCTTTTGTCGAACAAACAAAGCAGATGCCTGCAGACGCTGATGACGCTGACCCCGACATCAAAGAGATATTCATAGAAGAGGCTTATGAGGTCTTAGAAGAGATCGTGCCGCTTTATGACAATTGGCAGCTAGATGATACAAATGTCGCGAGCTTAACTGATGTTAGACGCGGCTTTCATACTCTAAAAGGCTCAGGCCGTATGGTAGGTGCTAACTACAGTGCTGAGCTTGCTTGGGCATTAGAGTCTATGCTTAATCGATGGCTTGATAAGAGTCTGACGCCATCGGACGATATGAAGCAGTTGGTGGCTGATGTTTTAGCCGCTTATCCTGAGATTGTTAACACCTTTGCGGAAGGCAAGCAGGACTATCCAGCTATGGTGCCCCTATGGGTCGCTGCTGCAAACGCTTATAGTCAGCAGTTGGGCGATGAGTTTAGTTATAGTGCGCTAGCTGCTAAAGACGTGTCGGCAACGAGTGCTACAGCTACAGACAATACGGCTACTGATGAGCTTGCGCCGGTAGATAGTACTATAGTTGTGAGTGATATATACGATGAGAGTATACAGGATAAGCCAGCTGTTGATGCAGTCAGTAGCGCTGAGACGATGTTAAAAAACATCCACTCTATCAGCGATATGATGACCGAAAAACCTATCGTTATAGCACCGCAAAGCGGCGAGGAGCGTGAAATCCTTGATATATTTGTAGAAGAAGCCAAAGAATTATTACAGCAAATTGATGACTTTATTAGTACCCATCAGCATCAGCCGCCCGTACAAGTGAGTGAAGAGATTGTCAGGGCTTTTCATACCCTGCGCGCTGCATCGGGTTCTAATGCGCTGGCCGCTATCAGTGATGTGAGTGCAACGATTGAAAAAAACTTAGAACACTTGCAAAAGCACGATACCCCGCTTAGCGCTCAACATATAGAAGCGTTAGCACAGTCGGTCGCGCTTATCAAAGGCTATCTCGATGCTTATGAAGGAAATATCCAGCAGCATTCTTCGACAGCGACTAGCCAAAGCAAGCAAGATGTTGAGTCGCTACAAGCAATGCTAGATAGCTCGGAGGAACCAAACACGCAAACTGATAATGAGCTCAGTATAGAGCAGCTATTAGCATTAGATATCGATACTTTGTTAGATGCAGAATGGCAGTTATCAGAGGCGTTCAATGAGCTCAGTATAGAGCCGCTTAAGGCTTATATCGAGCAAATAGCACAGCAGATCTCGCGCTTAGCAAATAGTACTGCCAAGTCGCCGAAGTTCACAGCGATACTAACCGCGCTAGCTGACAGTTATCACTATCTAACTGATGCGCCGCAAGCGAGTGATGATAGCCATATTCAAGCTGCATTATTGGCCGCGCATACTCATTTGGTGGCTTTATTTGACTCGCTTGCGGGCCGTATGTCGTTCAAAGTGAATCAGTCTATACTCGATGATTTGCAAGCCGCTATAAGCAGTCACCGTCAGCATCATGCCGGCGAGCTTGCCGTTACTAGCAAGAGTGACGCTGAGAGTAAAGCGCTATTATCAGTAGCAAGCGGGGCTATGGATGGGCAGCCTGTTGTCGAAAGTATCTCAGTAGAGGAGTTACAGTTAGAGGCCGTCAATACCGATGTCGAGCTGTTAGAGATCTTCTTAGAAGAGGCGCAAGAGCTCGATAGCGCGATTGCCCAAACTTTCAATCAGTGGCGTCAAGATGTCGCTGATATCAGCACGCTAAAAATATTGCAGCGTCATTTGCATACCATTAAAGGTGGGGCACGGATGGCGGGTATTCGTAGTATTGGTGATCTGACTCACGCTGCAGAAAGCATCTATGAAGCCTTTACTAATGAAAAAGTAACAGCGACGCTGCAATGGGTCAGTGTCATGCAAATGATACAAGATACCTTGTCAATGCAGCTTGAATACGTCGCGCGTTATCAGCAGTCGTTTTGGACGCGTGATCTCATCGAGCAGCTAGATGAATTTGAGCAGCAAGGCGAACTACCGCAAACCGTTACGCTAAAATTACCAATTCTCAAGAATCCTGCGCAGACGGCAACAGCTGATAGCGAGGATCATATAGAGCCAACCGATGCTGCTGAGACTATTAGCTTAGAGGCGTTGATAGCCAACTCTTGGTCAAACGGCTTGCCCGATACAGATATTTTGGAGGTTTTCTTAGAAGAAGCAGAAGAGCTGGTCGAAAATGGCCAAAAGTATCTACAATTATTTTTAAACAATACCAGTGATGTGGCAGCCGTACAGACGCTGCAGCGCGACTTGCACACCGTCAAAGGTGGCGCGCGTATGGTAGCGGCCAATGGTATCGCTGATCTTGCCCATCAGATGGAAAGCGTCTATGAATCGTTAGCGATTGGGCGTCGTCCAGCGACCAAAATTATCTCTGAGCTATTAATCAGCTGTCATGATTGGCTAAAAGATGCGGTATTTGTCCTCAAACATCATATTAATCCTGCTATGCCGACGGCGCTGATTAGCGCGTTGCAAGACTTTAGCAAAGACACGCTGTCCTCTAGGCATATACCTGCTGAGTCATTACAGACTGAGATTAGCGCGATATTGGCTGTGCAAGACAAACAGAGCGCGATACGCGGCGACATAGATATCCGTCAGATGCCGGCTATGTCTGGTAGTTTCGCTGAGCCTGAGCGCAGTATGGATAGCAGTGATGAGATGATCCGAATCTCTGGTAGCTTAGTTGAGCACATGATTAACCTATCAGGGGAGTCGGCCATCAACCGCGCTCGTATCGATATGGGTATGAGCAGCCTGACAGGCAGTATCGGCGAGATGAGCTCTACGGTTCAGCGTCTTGCTGATCAGCTACGCCGTATGGAGATTGAGCTTGAGGCACAGATTCTATCGCAAATTGATGAAGAGTTAATTCAGACTGAGGATTTTGACCCGCTAGAGATGGATCAGTACTCCTCACTCAATCAGTTATCAAAATCATTGTCGGAGTCCGCCTCAGATTTAATCGATATTAATAATACACTGCTCGAAAAAACCCGAGATAACGAAAACTTGCTGCTGCAACTATCTCGTACCCAAACTGAGCTGCAAGACGGTCTAATGAACTCGCGGATGGTACCGTTCTTACGTCTCAAACCGCGCTTAGAGCTTATCGTCAGGCAAACCGCAAACGAGCTAAATAAGTCGGTAGATCTAACGATTATTACCGCAGATGACGAGCTAGATAGAACCATTCTAGAGCGCATTACTTCGCCTTTGGAGCACATGCTGCGTAACGCTGTGGATCATGGGATTGAGAGTTCACAAGAGCGCCTAGCAACAGGTAAAGATCGTAGTGGCCATATTACCTTAGAGGTTTTACGCGAAGGTAGCGAAGTGGTCATTCATCTCACCGATGACGGCCGCGGTATCGACGTCAATGAAGTTCGCGAAAAAGCAGTCTTAGAGGGCCTGATTAACCCAAGCGAGTATCAATATACTGATGTTGAGATCATGCAGTACGTCTTTAACGCTGGGGTAACGACCTCAAAGCAAGTCACCCAAATCTCTGGCCGCGGGGTCGGCATGGATGTGGTCGCAAGCGAAATTCGCCAGTTAGGCGGAGCCGTCTCTGTCAGCTCCAAGACCGGCGTGGGTACACGCTTCACTATGCGCATACCATTGACAGTAGCCGTCTCTGACGCCTTGGTCGTCCGAGCAGCGGATCATTATTACGCTATTCCACTGATTCAAATCGAGAGGGTAGTCCGGGTTAACCCAGAAGCGCTATACGACTATTATCATTCCAACAAAGAAACCATGCAGATTGAAGATAAAGACTACCGCGTCCGTTATCTCAATGAGCTAATATTGGGTAGTCAGTTCAATGAGCTGATGATGAACACCAATACAAGCCTACCGGTTATCATCGTAAAAAATAGCTCAGGTCAGAATTTAGCGTTACAAGTCGATCAGATTGCAGGCTCCCGTATCGAGGTGGTAGTTAAGCCTATGGGCCAACAGCTGTCGCATTTAGATGGTATCTCAGCCGCTACTATTATGGGCGATGGCTCAGTGATGCTGATATTAGATATCATTGCACTATTACGTCAGTCGACCATTAAGACGGTGACTGCGCCTCAAGCTGCTAAGCCAAAAGCTGATCTTGAAGCGGCAGAGCGCAAACCAACCATCTTAGTAGTCGATGACTCCGTGACGGTACGTAAGGTAACCTCTCGCTTCTTAGAGCGTCAAGGTCTAAACGCCGTAGTCGCCAAAGACGGAGTCGATGCTATGGAGATCTTACAACAATCAACGCCTGATCTAATATTGCTCGATATCGAGATGCCGCGTATGGATGGTTTTGAGGTTGCGACCCAAGTCCGTAATAACCAGCGTTTGCAGCAGATTCCGATTATCATGATTACCTCGCGTACTGGGGATAAGCATCGTACGCGTGCGTTCAAGACTGGCGTCAATGATTATATGGGTAAGCCTTTCCAAGAAAGCGAGCTACTAGAAAAAATTCAAACATTGCTAAATATAAAAATCGATGACAAGCAACAGGCATAAGCATAAAGCTTATATCTGCAGCATTAACGACTGAAAATTAGTAATGACAATCAAAGAAAACTAAAGCCTTTGTTAAGCTTTTGAGCTATCAAAGGCTTGAGTTGCTTATTAAGTAACCTTTATATCTACTGTGAGTGATGTATGAGTCAGATAAAGAAACATTCCTTTGAAGCCGTTAGTCTATTGACTGCCGCAAACGGCATGCTTGAAGCGACTATTATCCCAGCGGTGAATCAACCAGACTGGATCGTACCAAGCTCACTGATACTAGATAGCCTAGACTATAATCAGGATTATAGCGATGTAGCTGAAAACGAGGAGTCTGTTACAACTTATACTTGGCAACAGCAGTCAGTCGCGGTATTTCGTTTGTTAGCGACAGAGCAAGCGCCAGATAGAGTGGTGATATTGGAAGGTAATACGGCCGAGGAGCGCTTAGCTTTATTCACTAAAGGTGAGCTGCGCCGCATTGAAGTCAGTATCTCTGAGGTTCAAGATAGCGAGTTACCTAAAGAGTATATAAAACAGAGCACCACAGCTAAAAGCGCAAATGATGATAAGGTAAGCGAAGAGTCAATCCCCTCTTACTTGTATCAAGCAATTGTCATTGAAGAGACGCCTTATATCGTACCAGATTTAGACAAGATTGCGCATCAGCTCGTCACGCTTAGCCAATAAGCTTTTAAATCTATTACTTATTTTATTTAGTCAATTTAGCGTAAGGGTAACAAGCCTAAAAGTCGATGAGAAGAAAACGCTAAAAACCCCTAAATACTTAGAGCTTAGTATTTAGGGGTTTTTTTTAGGGCTACTAATATCTATAGAGCGCTTAACTTACAGAACGCTTATAGTTAGGAAGCTTATAATAGTACAAGCTAACCAGATTAGCGCTTATGCTCAGGCAGATTAATATTCATCTCTAATACATCGAGACTATCTTCGGAGCGATGATTGATATTGACATCATCGATCTGAACGCCGTTAACGTATTTATTGACCACTTCTAGTATCTCACGTTTCATTTTTTCGATACGGTCTGTAGTCAGCCGACTATTTAAGCGGTTTTCACTAGCAACGATGACTTTTAATCGTTCGGTTGCCATGTTGGCACTGCCGCCACTGCGGTTGTCATCTGTGCCAAATAAACTGCTCCAAAATCCTTTCTTTTTACTCATCCTTAACCCCCAAACCAGCGCTGTAATAGACTCTTTTTCTTCACATCGATATGACGTAATGGTCGCTCTTCTCCTAAGAAGCGCGCAACAATATCATCATAACATTGACCGGCTACCGAATCGGTGTAGTGAATCACCGGCTCACCATGGTTAGAGGCTTCAAGTACAGAATGACTCTCAGGGATGACGCCAAGCAAAGGCACTTTTAGAATGTCATTTGAGATAGTGTCAATGTCCATCATCTCATTAGCCGCCGCGCGCTCAGCGTTATAGCGACTGATGACCAGATGCTCGCGCACGCTTCCTTGATTCTCTTCAATTTTCTTAGTGCGACTTTGCAATATACCAATGATGCGATCAGAGTCACGTACAGATGAGATTTCAGGGTTAGTGACGATGATAGCTTCATCAGCGTGGTACATAGCTAGCTGGGCGCCGCGCTCGATACCGGCAGGAGAGTCACAGATAATATAGTCAAACTGCTTGGACAGCTCAGCCATAACCTCAGCGACGCCTTCATCAGTAAGCGCATCTTTATCACGGGTCTGACTAGCAGGCAATATATATAAGTTCTCAAGCTGCTTGTCTTTGACTAAAGCCTGCGACAAGCGGGCGTTACCGTTAATGACATCAACGAAGTCATAGACAATACGGTTCTCACAGCCCATGATTAAGTCTAAGTTACGCAGGCCAACATCGAAATCAATGACCACTGTCTTATAGCCACGTAATGCTAAACCGGCGGAAAAAGAGGCACTAGTCGTGGTTTTACCGACGCCGCCTTTGCCTGAAGTGATTACAACAATCTTTGCCACAGTGGCACACTCCTATGAATGAATGAAAACTAGAGTCCCTTTTAGACCCTAATGATATCGCTATTGAATAAGTTTTAATTCGTCAAATGCTGGTTTAATTCGCTAAATACTTATATTTATTTATCAGAACCATCAGCAAGCTTTCAAGCTTAAGGTTTATTTACAGTTTGCGCTCATAACCCTAACATAAATCGGTAGAGAGTTACAGTTGCTACCGCTATTGTCCTTTAAGCTATATTAATTCAATGTTTACCAATATCGTATAAAAATATCTATCTATAATGGCGAATTATCAAAGCTATGATAGCGTAGTTTTGTTACGGTAAACTACCGTTATATTTCTTATGAGTCAACATTCTCTTCTAAACATTGACTACAGTAAGAATTAGGCACCATCCATAACCGTAAATACTAAGCCTTCACCTTCTACAAAACGCACTTGCACTGATTTGTCGATGATATCTTGCGGTATGTTGTCGCGTAGACAATAAGTACCGGCGACTGAAACTAACGAAGGATTGAATACTTGGCAGAATATACGAGCATCTTTGTCGCCTGTTGCACCTGCCACCAGTCGCCCTTGGGCACGGCCGTACACGTGCAAGCTATTATCCGTAATCGCTTCGGCGCCGCTGTTGATACTATTGGTCAAGATTAAGTCGCCGCCAACGTGATTTAGGCTTTGACCTGAGCGTAGCATTTGATCATAAATCATACTGGTGATATGTTCAGCAGGTAGCCAAGACTCGGAGTCTGTCGCTGCCGAAGCGCTACTAGCTTGAGAGTCAGTCGTTAACGCATCTGCGGCATTGCTAGCGCTATTATTGGGGGTGTCAGTAGCTTGAGCGCTGCTATCGGCTGCCGGCTGCGTGATGGGTTTTTTGACAGGTAAAATCCGTTCAATACGCTTGCCATCAGCAGGAAAAATAGCCAGACGCTGCGTGCGCGCTTGCTCTTCGAGTATACCAGTGACTGCGCCAATAGGCTGTAGCCCCCATGACCACAGAAATTCAACCAAAGCTGGCAAGTCTTGCTCGACGCTACTATCAATAATGACAGGTATATTGCTGGTCTTATTACTAAGGGTGGTCGCCAGTTGTGCATCAATCAAGCTCAAGTCGTTAGTATGCAGTTGTAAGCGCGAAAACGTTAGCATCTTGCCATACAAAGTCATAGCAGGAGTAGCAGTTTGGCGGTCAGTATCCGTCATGGTCATTATATAAATCCTTAAAAGACTAAGCTTGAAACACTACAGAGTAAGAGTAACAGAATAAAACGATGTTTATGATGATTATCAGACATTTACTATCAATGATAATAAGCTGACAGTGTACTAAGGGTGACTAGAGATTAACAAGCCTTTAGGCATAAAAATTAGCAGCTTTAACAGACCCTATTCTTCTTTTGATAAAAGCGTTCATGTCTACAAAAAAACTATTATTTAAAGCATTGTTCAAAAAAGTAATAATAAAGTTATTAAGAAAGGTATGAATAAAAAAGCACCAATCAAAATCTTAGCATATCTTGATGTTTCCATTGCTGTATTTTTACTTTCGCCTCAAAAGCAATTAAGCTGTCACTGATAATCTTTGCGATCAGGGTATTTAGAGCAGGGTGGTCGATATCAAGCTGTGCCACTCCTTTAGCAATGGCTATCATAAGAGGGTCTAAGTTTTTGTCATCAAGCAGCCGTGCATTGAGTGAAGTCGCTGTGTTGACGCCGATATTGTGCGCGATGCTTTGCAGTTGCGACTCAATAAGACCGCCTGCGATAGGAATCAAGCGTAGCAAGCGATGCAGCTCAGGCGTATTAGCAATGCCGTCTTGGATAGCATGACCCAACTCTTGAGCGATAATATCCTCACCCGTGGATGAGTTGTTAATTTTGCGCAGCTGCGGTACTAGCTCAGAGCGTAGCAAATCGAGTAATACGGCCTCAATGTCATCACGATTGTCGCCTAAGCTTGATTTGATAAGTGATTTTTGAGTCACCGGATTAGTAAGCTGTTGCCGATAGTTATCGATAGCGGTAAGTATTACTCGATCTGATAACTCTTCTAGTACTAGGTCGATATAAAATTTAATTCTATTCAACCAAGGCTGAGGCAATACTTGATAGCCAAGCTGATAGAGACGACGACCGATAATCACGACTCGAAACAGCCGTAGCGCCCGCAATTGCGGGAAGCAACCAAGCACTTCATACCAGTGCACAAAGGGGAAGAAAAACCAACGATAATAGACGTTTTCTTTGATAGCAATCGCCCAGCGCACCAGCAGCTCAAAGATCAAAAAAAGCGTAAAAAAACCACCTAGAGTACGCAGGGGCTCGTGCAGTACTTCTCTGTACCAGCTCAGCGCTTCAGTGAGTGACAGCCACCCTGCGACATTACCACTAAAGCTACTCATCAAGATAGCATCAAGACTAATCAAAAACAGATCGATACTGATGACGATAATCATGATGATATCGTAAGTCAGCTTGAAGCGATTGGGCTTTGGATGCTCTGGGGATAGCTTTGGGTCTATAGTTGGCTTGGCAGCGCTATAAGGTGCGGACACAGTTATCCCTTTTGTTAAGTTGTAGATGTATAAAATTTGCGTGGTTTGAGCTGAGTACTATCATATGAAGTCGAATCAAGACAAAGCATAAGTTAAGAGTTTAGCTGAGTTTAAGCGGCAGACACAGTATCATTTTCAGAGTTTTTTTCAAAATCAGCCAGCATCTCAGTGATACGCTGATCTTTTGCTTGCCAAGCCTTGTCAACCCAAGCAAAAAACTGCTCTTTTATTGCAGTATTGGTTTGATAATCATTGCTTTGCATATCGATCAGTAGTTGTTTGGGTATGTCAATGTAGCGTACCTCCACGCCTAAGCGCTTGATATTTCCTTTCCATAAATCACTATAAGTCGGTATGCCATCGGGATAGACAATAGTCATATCCAAAATCCCATCAATCTCATCTCCTAAAGCATTGATAGCCAGCGCTAGCCCTCCTGCACGCGGTTTGAGCAGATGCGTATAAGGGGCGTTTTGTGCATCGCGCTTCGCCGGAGTAAAGCGGGTACCTTCGATATAATTGAGTAGGGTGAAGGGTTTGTTTTTTAACAATGCGCAGGCACGCTTGGCCTCTTCGATGTCTTTACCCTTGAGTGCTGGGTTTTTTGCAATGGCTTCTTTGGAATGGCGGCGCATCATCGGGAAGTCCAAAAAATAAAAAGCCTGGCCAATAACTGGGATGTAGATAAGCTCAAACTTGGTAAAAAAGCGCGTCAGTGGCAAACGGTTTTCACTAATGTACTGCACAATACTGGTATCGACCCACGATTGATGATTGCTAATCAGTAGATACTTACCCTCAGAGCTGATATCTTCAGGCAGGCTGATACGCCAATCCTTATTAGGTAAAATATTATCTATCAGCGCATTATTACTATGAATCCAGCGATTGGTCACATTAATGACCGTTTTATCAGCTATTTTTGAGCCGGTAATGACTTTGGCCGCACCCATCAACCATACTGGCAAGCCTGCTGCCATACTAGTACCAGTAATCACGCCCGTAGCAGTGGTCAAAGAAACCGCTTTGCCAAGCTTTGGTGTACGCTGATGGAGTTTTTGCATAAATGTGGCGAGTTTCATAAAGTATCCTTACTGATATCACGGAGCGCCTACCGAGTGGTCATCACCAAAATCTAGCGAATAATGATAACTAAAACCAAATGATAACGACTGAAAATAGCATCGATTTTAGCAGTTTTTTAGTTAAGTGTACGAGTGTAAACGTAAATAATAATACTGAAACGATCGTCTCATTAACTCAGCTAGCACTAATATTAGCTACATTAATCATTCAAGAGTAACTAAACGAAGATAATTCTACTAGACCACTCAATGAAACTCGGTTTATATAGGGCGTGTTGAACATTCACAAATGCGCACTGCTGATAGCTACTAGTTTATCAAAGCTGTGTTCTAGTCGTCGTTA